>JANNFJ010000619.1:0-11479 GCA_031379725.1 Calothrix sp. OTE_75_metabat_31 | reverse complement strand
ATACGCTGCTCTACATTTTTTGTGTATCCAACGTAGAGAGTACCATTACAGCAGCAAACTTTGGGGACGTAGTATGCTGTATTGGCTTGAGTTTCAATGTTAATTAATTTCTCAGTTTTATCCTTCATTACTTTTGTATTTACGTGGGTCGGGAAATAGGTTTTCTTTATCAGTAGCTATCTGTTTATCTCCATACAAACGTTTGGGATTATCATTCGAGTCGGAGCGTTTTTGAGTTTGTTCTTTATGTGTGTCAGGAAGTACCTCACAAAAATCACTGAGTTTACAATCGAGAGCATTGCATAAAGCTTGAATTGTCTGGAGTCTCAGCGCACTTGGCTTTCCATTAATTAATGAAGAAATTGCTTGAAGTGAAAGCTGCACGCCTACTTTCTCAACTAGTAGTGCTTGTAATTCAGAGGGTCGATAAATATCACGTTCAACAGCCAGCCACTTCTTCAGATTCCACACAATCGGCATAATTATTTTTCGATATGGTTTTTTCAATGTCATTTGACATTATTTCACTAACAATGCGGTTGGTACATCTGTCGAAATAATCTCTATTAAACTTTACGTAGCGATGAAGCGTGCTTAAATTCATATGCCCCATCTTGTGCATCAGTTCCCAAACTTTTTCGGGATGTTTTTCCATGTAGTTGGTTGCAAAGGATTTTCGCAAACTGTGCCAGCCAAAACTTGGGGGGAGATTTAAACCTGCTTTTCTCGCTTCGATACCAATCACATGCAAATTACGCCACATTGTTTTGTAAGAGATTCGCTCACCACTTTCTGTCAACCACAATGCAGGGTTGGTTTTGGCATGAGGAAATTTGGATCTGATATACTCTTCATAAACATGCATTGTTTCTTGAGCTAGTTGAGTAAAATCTGTTTTTCGTGTGCGTTTCCCTGAGCCTTTGACTCCTTTCCCAAACCTTGTTTGAATGCAACCTTGTTCGTAGAAGAGGTCACGATGTTGACCCATCGCATCCAGGTTGCGAATTTCGTCGGCACGTAGACCACTTTCTCCTGCGAGTAAAATCATTGTGTAGTCCCGTGAAGCTGTTAGCTTCTTCTGATTCTGGGCAATATATTTTTCCCAAATGAAGGTATAAAAGTCGTTTAGCCTTTCACCTGTTAAAACAAAGCCTTCATCATCATGGTCAATCGCGTGTACTGGGTAATCATAGGAAAGTACTGGCTGTTCAATCCGACCGTATTTAACAGAAATTGACTGTATTGAAGAGTCTTTTATGTATGGCCATTCCAAAACATACTGAAATAATCTACGTAGTGAACCCAAATGGCTTGTAACTGTACGTGGTTTTAATCCGCTGATGATGAGTCCTTTGCTAAATTCGACGATACGTTGTCGCCCCAATATTGGCATCATCGCTTCCCAAATTAACAGTTGCCGTTCCCCGTTGGGGTGAAACTCATCTTCTACCATTACCCCTTCAAACCATCCTTGAAGGAAATGCTCTTCTTTATAAACAGTGCTATCACTATGGTTACGCGTGATGTGCGTGTCCAGATATCCCTGCAAAATAGTGCAATGGTCTGCAAGCTTCTCAGAAAAAGAGATTGGTCTGGTGGGAAGTTCGTTGCGATGGACAATTGTCAGGTGTGGATGGACCATACCCTACTTCTCCTTTTAACATAAGGGAACTAAATATCCTGAAACTTTTATTTATCAAGTATATCTTGCTTAACTCAAGTTAAACTTTAAAATTTGTATCAAAACATGAATATATCTGGTTACTCAGATATCAAAAAACCCTAGATGATGCCAGCATCACGATTTTGGAATATGCAGCTATCTCCACCGCTTCTTGTTGTTCGGGTGAAAGTTCGACTTTACGACTTTGGGTAAACCGTTCCAACCAAGTGCGGACGCGGGCAATGTCTTCTTCAACGCGGTGGGTTAATCGTTGGGCAATAACAAGTGCTAAATTTTGTTCGGTGTTAAAGAAGGCGGGATTATAACAAAGTAGATTATTGTCAGCAGACTGTTCTCGAATTAGTTCGTCTGCGAGTGACATATTGAGGATGATTTTAACTATCGCTTCTTCTGTTGGTTCGTGGGATTCGCATTTAAGGAGGGCGATCGCACCTGCAATTAATTCATTTTGCGGTAAATAACAGTGACCATCTTCAGCAGCAGTACTGAGGACGTGGGTCATACCAGCCTTGTAGCGAAACTCGGAATCGCTTGGTACGCCCAAGTTACAGGCAATTTTATCGGCAGTCAGGAAACCGATACCGTAGATGTCAGTAGCGAGTTGGTAGGGGTTGTTGGTGACGATGGGGATTGAGCGATCGCCATAATGTTTGAATATTTTTACCGCGTAGGTCGTGGAAACACCATGAGTTTGGAGAAACACCATTACTTCTTTAATGGCTTTTTGGGTTTCCCACGCTTTTTTAATGATAGATATGCGCTTTTTAGCGATACCGTTGACTTCAATGAGGCGATCTATTTGGGTTTCAATGATGTCGAGGGTTTCTAGCCCAAAATGGTTAACAATGCGCTTGGCGGTAACGGGCCCCACTCCTTTAATTAGACCGCTACCTAAATACTTTTCCAAACCTGTCAGAGTAGCGGGTTTAGTTTCCTTGTAGCTCGTAACTTGAAACTGAGCGCCATATTGGGGATGCTCGCGCCAAAAGCCCGTTAGTTGTAGCGTTTGTCCGGGTTGGATGTTGGCGAAGTTGCCCGTTACTGTAGTTAATTCGCGTGCGCTTGGTCGTTGCAACCGTGCGACAGTATAACCTGACTCTTGGGAGTAATAAGTCAGACGTTCAACTACTCCCGTTATCGATTCGTGCTTGGGAGTAGCGTTTACTTGCTGGTTTGAACTTTGGGCATCGAGTATCATTTTGTCAAGGACTGTTGGCACGTGTCATAGCTAGTACTGCTGTTAATACTGCCACTGTCGTAACTACCGCTATTGTCATAGTTACCATAAATGTAACCACTGCTATCGTCGTAGCTGGCGCTATTGCTATAGCTATTGTTACGAGAAGGATAACGGTTTCTTTTGCTACTAGGTTTACTTACAACAGCCCATAAAATGATTAACACAATCAGGACTATGAACCAGCTAATCATAACCATTTACCCTTGCAACGATTAATGTAGCACTACAAAATAGATTCCCTAAATTCCGGTGCTTGTTACATATCTTCATGTTCAGAGCAACCATCCACAAGTATCCCACTATCGCCCTAATCAAAAACTTTCGTCCGCACAATCGACTAATTTTTTCAGCATCACTGCTGCCCAACCAATCGCAATTTCGTCGCTTAACTTATAGAAGGGTGCGGCAGGTAGATGTCCGAGTGGGGCTTCAAGGTTGAATTTCAGTTGCGAGTAACACTGCCACTTGTAGCTTAAGCGCCAGCCTACCGCATCGCTAAACTTAGTGTAATCTTCGCCTACAGTTTTCCAAACTTGACTTTGAGCGGTAAAACCAAACCTTCCTTGGCTGTGTTTTGTCCATAATGCATCAATTGTTTCAAGGTCAAAACAAGAAAGTGATGCAAAATCTTGTTCCCTTAACCAACCAGCATCAACGCGACTGGTCAATTTGAGCATGATTGAGGAAGTTTCCTCGTCGGCACTTCGCCATTTACCTGATATTAGTAAGTTTTCAAGCTGCACGTAATAATTATCCACAATTTGTACTAATGGTTTATTTATTGATTTTTTTGCCCACCCTGACACCTTGAGGGGGTCGCGCAAGGACTCCATACTTACTGTCTGCAAAGTTTACATTTATACGGCTACCTTGTTATCAAAGTTGACCGGAGATAAAATTTGTTCGCGGACTGAGTTTCCAGATGCGATACCCGGTGAGATAGTAGACATACGGGCATCGCTCCAAGCATTAACCATTATTCATCCCTGTTACTAGGTATAATATTTAACTGAAACTAAATTCAGTCTAAATTGTGATTTGATGCTTTTGGGTTAAACACATTGCCATACCTTTTTCGTAATAAGCTGCTTCATTGATAAAAGTTGGGTAGACAATAGAGTTTCCTTTATAGGGAATTGTTTGACCATCCAATGTCAATAACATCGAGTCATTGGGATACAAAGCTTGATAATCTCTAAATTCAAGTTGAGGATGAACCATAGCTTGAATTTCTCCTTGTTCGTTTTTTGGAAAATCAACTGATTCGATGTATTTGTAGAGGGTAAGCATGTTTTGCTTAGATGGGATTTCTGCTGTGTTATAATTTTCTAAATAATCTAAAATTGTGTAAACTAGGGCTTCAGTTTTCAGGAAAATTCCGGCATTCAAAACACCCTGGGCAATAGCACCAACCTCAATACAAATACTCTTATTGGCAAGCGATCGCAACGGAAGAAAATTTTTATTAGGGGGGTACGAGTATCCAAAAGTCAAAACTTTGACTTCAGAATTAATAGAATTGAGGTATGCAGCTAGTTGTAAACTGAAAGAATCATCATTGTCTACAATAAGTGTCAATCCCATGTTGGTGGTTGTGCTGTGTAAATCAATAATAAAATCAATCGGGTTTTCACTATCGGAACCAAACATTTGGTCGATTTCTTTAGCCCTTAAATCCTCGTAACCAGAAAGTGTTGTATCCTGTAAATCAAGGCGAGAAAAGCAATGATTTAAATCCCGGTCGATGTATCGTCTTACTTCTGTAAATGCTCTCTCGTTAGCAAACAACGTTAATGTTTCAAAACTGGAGCGACGAATTAAATGGGGTAACTGTTGGAATTTTTTGATTAAATATGCTCCAGTGAACTCGTTGCCATGAGTTCCACCTACAATCAACACTCGATTGGGCTTGCTGTTACTGTTCATAATTGGCTCTCTAAGCGCAATAACACGGGCTTCAACTTTGTAGTATCGACTTTCACAAAAAACTAACTTTACCCCATATTTTAAGTTTTAGATTCAAGTAAACCCGACATATTTAACACTCGTTGCGACCAAACATCAGCTTGAATAGCAACTTCTGCACGAAGAGTTGGATTCGACCAAATGTCATTCCAAGTTATTTCCCACAGTGCAAGTTGTATTTGAATATTGACTAAATCCTCAGCTTGTTCGGGTTCAATTACAGGAGCCGTCCATTCAATAAAATCTTTGGTTTGGGCTATTACACCTAATGCTCCTTTTTCATAAGCATTATTAAAAAACGTTCTTGTACGCGCTAGATTTGACGCTATCTGTCCTAAGCGTTCGGGTATGCTCGCGCTACCAAAATGTACCTGTTCTTCACTTAAAATCGATTTCATAACCACCTATTAATTCGATTGTGATTTTTTTAACACGTTCCCTAATAATAGGGTCTTCAATAATCATCGAGCGATTATTTTTGCTAGGACGAATGTTAACGATTGATTCATAGTCTATCGACTGGCTAAACGGAGTCCAATCAGCGCCCCAAATATCCTGTTGCCTGCTACCGTCTTTCAGTAGCTCTGCCTCACAATCTGCGTGCTGCCGTCCTCCCCCTGCTAAAATGCCGCGTTCTATATCTACTGTTATTTTGATATAAATCCTCAAAGTTTGCAGCATAATACCGACTTGTTCATAAGTCGCACGCTCTCTAATAATAATTATCAAGCTTTTTTATACCCTCCTTTAATTTTGGACGTAAAGCTCTAATTCGTTCAAATATACCGGATGTTGGTAAATATCAAGCTTTGCTTTGTCTCCATTGATGTTTGTAATTACAAACGGCTGCCAACTCGATAAATGGGCATAGCAATTAGTCCATATCACTTTGTCACCGACTTTAAAAAGACTCGTTGGTATTTCCTCAATCCATTCGCCAAAAGTTTTATAAGTTTTACCGTCGGCGCGGACAACTTCTAACAATTGGATTGTTCCGACTTTACCTGAAACCGACTTGATTTCAACTTGCTCGCCGCCACACCAGTTATGAAACCCTTCGCATTTTTGATTTGCCACTACCGTATCCCCTACATTCCAACCCAGTTGCCAACGCGGTATATCTTGTACAGATTGAGTAGTAACGATTGTGGGTGTAGCTTTAATTTCACTGTTGGTAGTACTCACATTTACCTTCAGGGTAGATTCCTCGATCTTTGCTTCAACTTCAAACTCAATGGCACTCAAGAAGTCAAATTCTGCTTCGTCGTCAAATTGAGCATCATCAGCATCCAGAACAAAAGTTGAACTGACATCTTCTTGAACATCTGCTTCGTGACGTTCAGCAAAATCTGGATTGAAGATTAACTTGCCTTCGATGTACTCAGAAAAGATAGCGATCGCATGAGCAACAATACTCTGGGCAGTTGCTCCCTCAGACTCCATCATTGCCTGCAAAGTAACACCAGTTACTTCGTCGTAAATTGGTGGGACTTGGCATACACGCCCGCCGTCAGCAGTTCGCCGCCAAATACTCGGTTCCTCCTGCTGTTTTGGCTTTCTGGGAGTGCGGCATTGTTTGATGAGGTTACGCACCGCGTCTTGAGTAATTTGGGGCAGTTGAGCGAGTGCGGAAAACACAGTCGCGTATTTTTTCGGGTTTTCGGCAAGCTGGAAGATTGTACGCGGTTCAACTTGCGCCAACTCGTGCGGCTCGAAATCAGCAAAAGATAAAGCCACTTTGAGATATTTTTTCTCCTCGCCTTTCCATTCCAACAAGTTTAAGAGTTTTTTGAATTCACTTTTGGCAAGGAGCGCTTTTTGATTAGCAAGCCAGAAGGCACAGCGCAGAATCCTGGTAGTGGCTCCATAGAGCGAAGTGAGGGGATTAGATGGGGCTGCTTGCTCGGCTTTGTCAGATATATATTCCTCAAACAGTGCTTGAGAAATGGTCAGTTCGTCGAAGGTAGTGGTGCTAAAACCGGGAATTTGTGCAATCATAGTACTCAGTTATTTAAATAAGCCCTCGATTTGTGGTTCATACCTCACATCAAGGCGTTGACTAAAGGCGATCGCTCGTTCCGGCAAAGAAGTAGGCGATCGCCTTTGTTTTGTGCAATTTTTTTTGCTCATCTTACATAAATTGTAGGGGTTAACGCATACAAAAATTACTTTTAAACATTTTTTATTGTTAACAGCGCAAATTTTATTTGTACATCAGCTTGAATTGTGTTAGTTTATGCCCATCTGTACGATAGGAGGCATGAAAAAGATGTACTGTCGCCTAGCCGTGTTGATGGCAGAAAAGAACCCGCAATTGTCACAAAGACAACTTGCAAGAGACACGGGACTTGATATAACCACCATCAACCGCTTATTTACAAACAACTTTAGCCGTGTCGATGTGAACACGGTAGAAGCATTATGTAATTATTTCGACAAAGACGTAGGCGATCTACTTCAAATGAGAAAACCTGAAGATATTCCAGTTAGAAAAACTCGCAAGCGTTCTAATGTTGAGCAATCTCCATCGGAAGCGGCATGAATATCTGTCTGATTTAAGTAAAACTCAAAGATCGATGCCCCTAAAGTATCCCTTGGTGATGTAAGTTTCTCGTCCTGTTTAGGTTGTTTGGGGCATAGGATTGTAAGATGTGCTTAAAGCTAATTTACCAATCTCTACAGCTATGAGTGCTAATGCAGAAGATACGCGAAGAGTAAATCGGCAATTTCTCCTCCTTTCTCGCCCAGTTGGAGATATTAAAGAAAGCGATTTTGAGTACAAAGAAGCGTCTATCCCAACTCCTAAAGATGGAGAAGTACTAGTAAGAAATTTATATTTGTCCCTAGACCCGACTAACCGCATTTGGATGAGCAACATGGTGCAATATATGCCCCCGGTGGAGTTGGGTGAAGTTATGCGGGGTGTAGCGATTGGAGTCGTAGAAGAATCGAAAAATCCTAATTTACAATCGGGGGACGTAGTTACAGGACTTCTAGGATGGCAGGATTACGCACTTTTAAAAGACGAACAAGCAAACTTTGTAACTAAAATTAACCCGCCTTTACCCAATCCCTTATTTGCTGCGGTGGGTTCGCTTGGTGTTACTGGCATCACTGCTTATTTTGGCTTGCTAGATATCGGACAACCAAAACCAGGGGAAACTGTTGTCGTGTCAGCAGCCGCAGGTGCTGTTGGTTCGGTTGTAGGACAAATTGCGGCTCTCAAAGGTTGTCGTGTAGTTGGAATCACTAGTTCCGATGAAAAATGTCACTGGTTAACTTCTTGCGTTGGTTTTGACGCAGCCATCAACTACAAAAATACCGACTTAAATAGTGCTTTAGCCAGCGCTTGCCCAAAAGGTGTAGATATATACTTCGATAATGTTGGCGGTTCAATTTTAGATACGGTGATGCCGCATCTTAATCTGTTTGCACGCATTCCTCTATGTGGTTTAATCTCAACTTACAACTCAACCGAGCCAGTGCCGGGGCCCTATAACTTTGGTTTGATTTTGATGAAACGGGTGCGGGTACAAGGATTTATCGTTAGTGATTATTATAACCGTTGGCACGAGGCGATTAAGGATATTGGCACTTGGATGGAGTCAGGAAAAATCAAACAGGAATATGAAATTATTGAAGGTTTAGAAAATGCACCTTCTTCTATCCTCAAACTTTTTAATGCTAATAAATTAGGCAAATTAATTGTTAAAATTTCTTCCTTAACTAAGGATTAGTTACTTTAGATGCATAAACCTATTCGACTATTAAATAAGTGGGTAGGAAAAATCATCGCGCTTCGGTTAGGGAGTAAGCAAAGAGGGTTTTGGGAATTTTACATTACGTTACATACTTCGCTTTTTTAGTGCTGACCTACTTATTTAACTAATTCGCGGAATTCCCCATCCGCCATTTGCTAAGGGGTGGTTCATGGCAAAAGCTTAATTTAATCTAAAAATATAAATTAAGCTTTTTGAGGTTAGCAGGATAAATACATGAAATAAAAAGTTTAATTATGCGGCAATATTTGTAATGAATGTACCGCATAGGAGCGTGTTAAAGGTGGCAAAATAGCCATAAGCAAGCGAGCATTCAAAGAGAAACGTTTTCTAAACTCTGGAAAGTGCCAGATGTAGCGAGAATCGGTAATTTGGTATCGAGAGTCCCAAACTTCGATATCTTTAATATTCTCAATACCCCATTGGAATTTAGCTTCCGTGTATTTTACAGCTTCGTAACTTCTGCGGTTTTTAATAATAAATGGCGAAGCAGCATCAAATACTAAGCACGAACCAGGGAAGTTATCAGCTAAAATTGTCAAAAGTGCTTTTACTTGTGACTCTGTAAAGTACAGCAATACTCCCTCAGCAATAAATAATTTCGGTGAATTAACGCGATTTTCTTGAACCCGACCGATCCATTCTGGTTCCAACACAGAACCGCTGATAAAATGTCGGCGATCGCTTTCTAAAAAAAATTGTTGTCGGATAGCGATCGCATCAGGTAAATCTAAATCAAACCAATGTAATTGTCCGTTATCAAGTCGCTCAAACCTAGTATCTAGACCTGCACCAATTTCCACGATTGTAGATTGCGGATTGTGTTTGATAAAGCGTTGCACTATTTGGTCAATCGCCTTACCTCGAATACACATCATTACTTGAGTACTTTTCGCCGCTTTAAACTTATGAAAATCATAATCTAATTGAGAAACTATTTCTTTGGCTTTAGCATCGTACAAAATTGGTTCTGGCTGCACCGCTTCCACAGCACGAGACCATAGGGGAATCAATAGCGTTTCTTGAACTACTCCCAAATTGACTGTTTGTTTATTCATTGTAATTTTATGTTGATAAATAATTAATGCGATTTCCATATTCCATGAAACCCCAAGGGAATTACACTCGGTAATCCTAATCGGCAAACAGGTTCCCCGTCTAAATGTTCGCTATCAAAAATCCATACTTCGCTTTGATGGGTATTGCCATCATAAACAATCGTTAAAAGCCAACCTACTTGGGGGTTAATTGGATCTGCCGCGTAGGTAGGTTCCAAGGGATAGCGGTTCTCCCCTAAATCGGCAATTGTTAATGTATCGGTCTTGTAATCAAAACGTGCGATCGCATTAAAAAATTCTTCTGTGGTATCGGTTCGGTCACCAAATCCTAAAAAATAGGTATACCGCCATTTTTGCCCAATTAAGCGTGGTGATACCATTGGAAATTCAGCTAGGGAATTATATCCTTTTTGAATTGTATTAACCTTACCTGTTTGGGGATTAAAACTTAACTGCCATAATCCCGATTTTGTCGGAGTTTTAAGTTCTCCAGTCGGTAATTCCTTGAGACGTTGATTAATATTAAAGTCCTCGTATCCGGCAAAATCTATCATTGCCATTCCGTCATCGTCTACATAGCCATTACCAAAGTGCCAAAGAAAAAACCCTTCGGTTTCGCTACGACTAACTAAAGATAAAGTTTGTTTGTCAAACACCCAAATTTGCGTTCCTTCGTGCGGTTCCCAAGTCATAGAATTACCATAACTACGCAATCCTAAACCCACAGGTAATCCATGCACTTTCACAGGAGGGATAAAAAAGATCAGATATTGCCCAGCTAAAACAAAATCATGTACCAAAGGAAGCCAATCGAGGGTAAATGCGACTGTAAGCAATATTCTGCCAGTAGAGTCAGATTTATAAAGATGCAAGCAACCTTTGAATTTACCCGTAATGCCAAAATTAAAAATCTCTCCTGTGTGAGGGTCGCGTTTGGGATGGGCAGAGTAAGTTAAACCACCTTTCAATGCACCTAAATTATCTATACCCTTTGTGGAAAGCGTTTCTAAATCGAGCGCATGGGGCTTACCACCCTCCCACAACGCCAAAAGTTTATCGGGTAAAGCAATAACAGCAGTATTCGCTGCATTTTTTAGGGGTCTTAAGAAGTGATTCCAGAATGGTCCAGGTGCAATCATTCCATAGTTACCATACAAAAGCTTACCTGCTTTAACTTCATGCTGATATCCCTTAGTTTGCACGTAGCGGTATAAAGCAGTTGCCCCACTATCGCTAAAATTAACTCCTAAAATCGCCCCATCGCCATCAAACCAATGTCCAATCGCAATACCACCCCGTTCTACCCGCCCCGGTCCAATGCGATAAAGTTTGCCCCGTAAACGTTCTGGTATTTTGCCAGACAAAACTACTGCATCTGTGGTTGGAAATTCTTGACCTGGTTCGGCTAAAGCCTGTTTCCAAGCTCTTGGTGTCTTTTTTAACTCGTTTATTAACATAATTGTCCAAATCTAAAAATGTTGTTTTTTCGCCATTGTGCTTCATGTCGCCCCGTAACAGCGCGACAAAATTAACCTTGATTTTATTTTTGGGCGGTAAAAAATAACTAAAAAATCTGTTATTCAATACCATATACTGGGAATCTTAAGTCTATAAGAATACAATTGCATACGTATTTTCCGGTAAACATTATGAAGATTGCAATAATTGGCAGTGGATTCGGTGGTTTGTCGGCTGCGATTCGGCTACAGGCACAAGGACACCAAGTAACGCTGATAGAAAAGCAGCCCTTACC
>JANNFJ010000606.1:0-6677 GCA_031379725.1 Calothrix sp. OTE_75_metabat_31 | reverse complement strand
GCCCCTACGGTATATTCGACATAGCCAAAGGTATAATTCCGCATCAGAATTTTGTTTTATCCCAGGGTAGGGGCACGATATATTCGGCATATCCGAAGGTATAAAGCCCGCGTCATAATTATTTAACAATTTTACAGCAATGTAGGGGCACTCTTGCCCAGCCCTTACTAGCTCTTAAGTGTTGCGATTTACGTAAAATCCTAAATTCACGGATTCATCTAGTCTGGAAAATATTCTGTACCATCTTTTTGTCTACAATCGCAGCAGCTTTATCTAACTTTGCAATTTCCCCAGAGTCCAATTGCCAACCCAAAGCACCGATATTTTCCGTAGCTTGTTCCACAGACTTCGCTCCTGGAATCGGTATAGTACCTTTACTAATACACCAATTAATGGACACCTGGGAAATAGTCTTATTCCTGGATGTGGCAATTTCTTGCAAACATGATAGTAGAGGACGCATTCCCGGCAATAACTGCTTGCAAGCTAAACCTCGAATACCCTTTGGCAAAATCCCATTCTCAGAATATTTCCCCGTTAACAAGCCCAATGCTAGCGGACTATAGGCTATTAATTTGATACCAAGCTCATCGCAGACATCTTTTAAACCCAATTCAGTAACGGGATAAGTGGAAAGTAGCGAATACTGCACCTGTAAAGTAGTAATTGGCACGCCTCGCTCGGCAAATCTTTTTTGTACCCATTTCAACCGTTTGGGGCCATAGTTCGATAAACCTACACCCTTAACTAATCCTTGCTCGTATAAATCAGCAAGACCATCCAATAATGCCCCCTCCTGCCAAGGTGCGTAATTCGCTGTAGACCAATGCATTTGTACCACATCAATATTGCGTCCTAACCTTTTTGCAGAAGCATTACCAGCCGTTACCATCGATTGTCGCGTCAATCTCCAAGGGTAAGCAGCAAGCTTAGTAGCAATGCAGACATCTTCTTTATTTATGCCCTGATACTCTTTATCAAAACGTCCTAACAGTAACTCACTGCGTCCGTTTAACTTACCAGTTCCGTAAGAATCACCTGTATCAAATAAAGTCACACCGCTACTAACACAAAGGTTAAATACCCCTTGCAACTGCTCGTCCATACTTTCATCGTATCCCCAAAGCAGCCGATTTCCCCATGCCCAAGTGCCGCAACCCATTTTCGGAAAGGTAATTTGCTGATGCATTTTTGTTAATGTAGATTCCCCTTCATTATTTTAAAGGGTGTTCGTAGGGGCGGGGTATCCCCGCCCTTAAATATTAGACATCTCCAAAAATGAAATAAGGGCGCAATGCCTTGCGCCCCTACCAAGGCTTTCGGACAACGCATAATTAATTTCTACCAGATGTCTATTGTGGGTAAACGAAATTGCCCCCAGCACAGGAAACAGCTTTATCTCCAAAAAAGGTTAGAAAAGAATTAACCCCAATCTATTCATAGATTTTCCACAACCCCAAAAGCCTGAGATAATAAATATATCTAACTTCAAAGCCTCAAATTATGGTACAAGCTCCCATTAAACCATTAACCCTACTATAAGTAACTCTTTGCTCAACCAATTTTTTATTTTCATTGTTCATCATCGCTGCTTCTCCTTTGCGTAAAGTCATCGTTCCAACGCTTGGTATCGGGTTGATAAACTGTAATTATTTTAATTAATGGACGTGAGGGATAGCTGCATTGGGGGTAAGTCGATTTGCTTTTGTTAAACCACCTATTAAACGTTTTGCGTGTAATATCATGTTCTGTAAGAAGATTTGTAACGTAAATAATTTAGCTACAACATTTGATGAATACTTTCAACAACTTGCTCAATAAAGTCAACTGCGTCATTAACTAAAAATTCATCGATATTCCATCGATTTCCGATATTAAAGGTCGGATCGATATCAGCCTCATGAGCAATTTTATTTCTACGATCGACAATTAAAATAAGTTCCTGCTTAATATCTTTTGTTGGCTTGCCTATTTTAGTAGAAACCTCATCCCATAATTTCTTATCGGATATAAGTCTAATTGCATCAGCTATTTTATCTGGTTGTTGAAAGCTTTTAAAGCTAAGGGTTTCTCTGATTTCATTTTCTAACCACGAAATATTACTATTGAGCTTATTCGCTATACTATTGGATATTGCTGGAATCAAAGATGAAATTGTATGAGACTGCTGTAAAAATGTAGAGCCATGAATCTGTTGAATCTCATTTTCCAACCAAGATGCAACATCTATTGCGATAATTCGCTCTTGACGGGCAGTACCTAGCGAAACTTGAAAACGGGAAAAAGCTGATTGAGTAGTATTAGCTGGAGGACTAGGTTCGGGACGTTGACCTCTATAAATTTCTAACATTCCCTGCGTCACAACTTCGTGAATGTAGTAGTCCAAAGCACTCACAACTTGAACTAAAGATGCTCTTAAAATGTCCGACGCATCCAAAGCACTGGTAGTTGTAGCTTTTACAGAATTGTGAAGTGCAATCAGGTCTCTCACACGACCAATGCTAATACGAAATTGGTCAAGCGCTGACTGCATAGGTAGAGGTAGAAGTTAGTGCAATAATTTTTTCTGCCAAATCTGAAAAAGTTTCTCTAAATTCTTCTTGCTTCTTTTGATTATTCTCTAATACTATTCCTGTTTGCCTCAATTGCTCAGGTCTAAGGTCATAAACTGGGGTTCGGTGTTCTTGAGACAGAGCAATTAGACTATTAAAATTTGAAATTTTGGTAAGAGAGAAGCTACCGTTGATTCCATGCTCAGTATAGGCTATTGCAGGTAGCATCATATTATTCTGACGTAAAATAGGAACTAACTTATTAGAAACAGCTTGCTCAACTTTCTGAATCCATGTTTGGAAGGCAGCAGTTTCTTTACCACGTATAATTCGATAATTTTGAACAATAGTCCCTAAGAAACGCAACGTAACGTTAGGAAATGGGTAAGCAGCATCTCTGAGAATTGGAAGAGAACTTGCTGTTTTAGCCCAAGCGCACCATCTTGGTAAAACTTTAGCTAAAGAGTCTATTGCCATTACCGAGAAGAAATCAGCAGTAGTTGGAACAAGAAAAAAGTCGCTCGTCATCAACAAATTCTGATTGATCGAGCCTAAACTTGGACTCATATCAATTAAAATATAATCCGCATTAAACTTAGTAGCTGTTTTCTCAAGTAAATCAGTGATGGAACCTGGTAAGTTTTTAAGGGCTTGAATTGAACCACTTAATTCTTGAGCAATACCTAATGTAACCTCATATTCAGCAAATCCAACATGACCAGGCAATAAAAATAACCCATCTCGACCTTGTACTGGGATACAGTCTACAGCCTCAATAGCCCTTGGTTGAGACTCAAAAGCAGGAGCTAAACCCGTTTTAATGTTTGACGTTGTGTTATATATGTTTTCTATTCTTGCCTCATCATCCTCCGTTTCTTCTCCCAGAGCCATTCCTGTAAGATTACATTGCGGGTCAGTATCCACAAGGATTACTCTCTTACCTTTTGAGGCAAGCATCCATCCTAAATTAAATGTGGTTGTTGTTTTGCTAACTCCACCCTTGTGATTAAACAAGGCAATTTTTTGAACCATTGTACTATGCCTGCATAAATTGGCTCTGTTGGTTTCAATCCTAAGTATAGCTTGGAGCTTCAGCATTTAAGTTATAGTATTATTAGCGTTGGGTATCACTCCCGGTAAGTCAACTTACGTTCTAAAGTCAATGGCTGACTATCCAAAGTTAACTTTTAAATACGGATGGGACGATAGAGATGAAGAAGAAACACCGATGAAAGGGTATAGAAGTGATGGGATAGTTCAAACAGAGGGAGAAATTTATTCCGTTTACTTCATCGATCCTGTTCGCTTACAGCAGGACTTGGAAGCAGAAAGCGAATTGGGGAATGCTTTTTTGGCTGAACCCGGATTGATTATCTTACCCGAAGTTAACCGTGAAGCAATGGAAAATGCGGTTAGAAAATTGTGGGAAAAAGGTTACTTTAATTTTCTTAAGTCTTTACAAGTAGAGGCAGAAAAAGAAATAGCAGGAAGAACAAGGGCAATTGCTTAAGTATTTCAAACCTATATTTAATGCTGCGTTATCCGACGCATCATATTTGTTGTATGCTAAATGCGATCGCGTACAGCACCCTCAAGAATCAGTCTGCGTAACTTGAGGATTATGTGGAAAAGCGCGTAATAGCTATAACTGTTAGTTTCGATTTTACAAATCATCTAAATCTTGTAATAATTGAACTAAAGTTGTAAAGCATTGCAATAAAGTTATAATAGCATCCGTGTCAAAGTAAGCACCCTAGCTTTAGGGGTGTATCCATAAGAATTACTCTCAATTTTTCGGTTTAAGGTTTGGGGACACAAGACAAGAACAAAACTTACATCCCGTACATGCTTACTACACTTAACAGAAGTAGTACATGAGCCTAACTTAGATACAATAGAAATGCTTAAAGTAATTGCACTTAAATAATGTATTGAGTATAATATTTAGCAGTTACTGAACTTACTTGTAATTTACGTCCTGATACACTAATAAATCGACTTAGATAAAAAAATTTTACTTACCCTCTCTAATTTATGGCTTATTTTGGCTAGATAAAAGTGATATACGTTTTACTAGAGTGAATCTACAGGAAGAAATCTAATGTTAGAAAATAAAAATCAGAAAGAACGTTTATCGAAAAGTAAGATTTTAGAGGACTTAGCGAATGCTTGTCAAGTTTACCAAACAATTATGCCGTTCCTTGGTACTCTACTGGTAGCGATAGGTAGCTTACAATTACAGTCAAATTCTAAGGAGCAAGGAGTTCCCGCACCACAACCTACAACCCCACCAGTCGTAATACATATACATCAACATCAACAGCCTCCAACAGACACAGTTCTCAAATTCCAGCAAATTCAGGATAAACTCAATACAATTAAGGAGTCAGAGGACAAGGAGACTTTGAGTATAGCCAAGGAAGCAGTTTCTGAATTGCAATTGTTATTGGAAGATAAAAAAGTAGAATTAGCGCAAGCTAAAAGTCAATTAAATTCACTAAATAATCAAGAATTAAGTTCAGAACAAATCCAAGCGCAGCATGAAATAGAGAGTTATCTACAGCGTGTTCAGTTTGAAATCGCAAAATTAGATGAGACTCGAACTAGGGTTGAAGCTAGCCAAGAAGCAATAAATTGGTTAGATCCCAAGAAAGAAGATTTCTTCCAAAAATTGGCGAAAACACCAGGTGATGCGGCTTTAGCATCTTATCCTCAACTTCTAAATCCTACCGAGGTTGCTTCAGTACCGCAGAATCTACAGCAATTTTATTGGGATATTGAAGATTTCTTGCGATGCATTAAGACCTGTCTTCTCGTATGTCGTCCAAATTTATTGGATACAGTAATACAGAAAAACGAACTTCCTAAGTCGCCCTTGCCATTTGCTGTTTATGAGGCAGCGTTTAAGTTCATTAGAAACGAAATTGTACCATCTGCAATTTCTGGACAAGCAGCGAAAGAAGAAATCACTGCTTATCTAAATCATCTAATTAATATATTTACTATACGTAACATCACAACTGAGCATAAATTATAATTGCAGACATTAATAATATCCTTCATGCTCAAGCTGCCTTAACCTTGCTAATTCATTAGGCTTAATAGTGTTTTGGCGTTGTTTTTGCCTGAGTTTTATAGCCTCTATAGTTTTTCGTTCTCTTTCATTTGCTCTATCATCACTGCTACTTGCCGCATGAGCAAGTAATCCTTGGAATATGTCTATACACTTATCTAAGGCAGGTTTAAGAGATTCATCTGTAACAACTTTTTTGGTTAATTGCTTTACAGAAGTTAAAATATTTTTAACATTACTAATGCTATTGTTCAATTCTTTAGAAGGAAATTCGATGCGTGTTCTATGCAACATTTCTAATTTACTTAGTTATTTTATGATTTAATTACCATATAACTAAGTGTAAACCCGGATAGAAATTCCGAAAAGCTGACTTAAATACTTTTAGTTAGATTAAAATAAATTTTCAATGCCAAACCTAATAACTATATAAATAGATTTAATAGCTCTAGATCCCCGATTTCTCATTCTTAAAGAAGTCGGGGATCTAGTAAAATGATTTCTCATCCGCCATCTGCTACCCATTAACGCCCATGCTCTGCGACTATCTGGTACAAATCCTCACTGCCCGCGTGTACGATGTTGCCCAGGAAACACCGCTGGAAATTGCCCCAAACCTATCAAAACGCCTCAACAACCAGCTATTACTAAAGCGCGAAGATATGCAATCAGTATTTTCCTTTAAGCTGCGTGGTGCTTATAACAAAATGGCAAGCCTAACACCCGATATGTTGGCACAGGGTGTAATTGCTGCCTCTGCGGGAAACCATGCCCAAGGTGTGGCGTTGGGTGCGAAAAAATTGGGAACTCGTGCCATTATTGTCATGCCTGTAACTACTCCCCAAGTGAAGATAAATGCAGTCAAAGCACGGGGGGGTGAAGTCGTATTGCATGGGGATACTTACGATGATGCCTATGTTTATGCCCGTCAACTCGAAGTTGAGAAAGGTATGACGTTTATTCATCCCTTTGATGACCCCTATGTAATTGCCGGACAGGGTACAATCGGCATGGAGATTTTGCCGCAATCCCCGATATCAAACCACCTCCAC
>JANNFJ010000604.1:0-1960 GCA_031379725.1 Calothrix sp. OTE_75_metabat_31 | reverse complement strand
GTTCAGCTCCGAATTTTTTCTTATAACTGTCATACCAAGTCTTCCCGGCACCTTTCAACTCTTTCGGAGGAATACCACCAAACGTGGCATAAACACCCTCTGCATCTTTACCCGCAGCATCAATTAACGCTTGCTCATATGTACCATCCGGACTCATAAATTTAACTTTATCTGCCGTCATCCCCACATTTCGCATATCCTTAATTAACTGTCCGGCATTGTTTTGAGTAATACCACCGAAATAAATTAAATCTGGATTCAAAGCTTTGATTTTATTCATCAACGCTTTATAATCACTCGCTTTCGAGTCAATACCTTCGCTGCCTAAAACTTGGAGTCCGATTTTGGTTGCTGTAGCCTTAAATACATCAGCTAAACCCTTACCGTAAACTTCTTGGTCGTCAAGGATGTAAACTTTCTTGACTCCTAAAGATTTTGCCCAATTGGCAGCCGCTGAACCTTGCAAATCATCAGCAGGAACTACACGAACATAATTGCGCTTACCTGTGGGATAATATTTTTCTGGTTCCCCTGGTTCTCCACCAGTTTTAGTCAAGCCGACAGCGGTATTCGCAGGACTAACCATAACTAAATTTGCTTGATTGAGAATAGGAATCGCAATTTTTGCAGCCCCAGAGTTAAAAGTGCCGATATATGCGACAACATTAGGGTCACCCACAGCTCGGTTGGCATTTTCGGCTTCTTTCGCAGCGTCCCATTTTCCGGTTGCGGCAGTTGCATCATCGAGGGATTCGTATTCAATTTTCAGCTTGCCATCGCAAACCGTCGAGTTAGTCTCTTCCAAAACTTGTTTGATACCGTTCACAATTGTTTGGGTTTGACCGACTGCACTACCCGTGAGTGGGAAGCTAGAAATAATTTTGACTGTGTTTGCTGATGCTGCAGTGTTGGGACTGGTTGACGAACCGGTAGTCGCATTAGGGTTTGAGGTTGTATTTTCGCATCCAGTTAGAAACAACCCTGTACTATAGCAAAAAGCAAGAAAAAGGGTGTTAGTAGTGCGAAAAATCCGACCTTTGGACTTAATGCGGTGCGAACTAGTAGCTTGGATGTTTGTCATGCTTGTTTGCTTAGGTTGTAAATACTGATTTGACATGAGGATTTTTACGTTATCCAGATAGTATCGAAAAAATCGTAAGAATATAGTATGCGGAATTTACATTCGCAAGCCGAATTTTAACGGTTTAGATGTGGGAATGGCTAAAAAGCGCTTTATTCACAGATTTTTATTGTTTGCAACAAAATTTTAATACTTTGGTGAAGACTAGGTGGACTGAGGTTAACCGATATCGGGTTTTGGGAAAACTAAAAGTGTATAACAGATGTATAGTCGCCATATGAATGTATTACGCAGTCAACTCCATAAATTAATTGAAAACTTTACACAAGAGGAACTCGAACGGGTTTGGAATGTGGTTTATGCAATGCACTGCGATTATAGAGTGCTAGAAGCCATACAAGAAGTCAAGCGATCGCAACAACCTTGGGATACATTAACCCACGAGGAAGCAGTGCGATCTTTAACAATGCCTTAAGGGTTAAGGGGTAAAGGTAAACCAGAGGAATATAATTTTTGTGAATATTATTGATGTGCGGTATGCGCGGTCTTTTTTGCACGATTTAAAACATTTGCAGCTAGATGTTTTCCAAGTAGTGTATGATCTTGCGTTTGTGGACTTTCCTCAAAAAGGAAAATTGTATTATTTACCGCAGCTGCGAAAAATCGACGCAGAAGGGATATTCTATCGGTTTACTATAGATAAGTATCTAATCGGGATTGAACTGCGTGGGGAAATTGTTAAATTCCTGCGCGTCATCCCGATGCCAGATGTTTAAGACGAGCAGATGCCATAACACTTGAAACTATATAAGAGTGCAAGGGGATCTTTTCTGACCTTCGCTTAAACTTATTAAAAGAAAAACTTACAAGAGATTTCCC
>JANNFJ010000594.1:0-4462 GCA_031379725.1 Calothrix sp. OTE_75_metabat_31 | reverse complement strand
CAAATCGGAGCAATTCAACGCTTTCAATGCGATTACAACCCAAATACACGCGAATTGAAATTGCGAATCTATCCAACTCATGCCAATGATAGCTGTTCTTTAGAACTTTGGAGTCTCGATTATAGCAAGGAGGTTTTTGAAACCGAATTCAATCTCAAGCTCATACCTATTTTGGAACCTACTGTCGTAACTGTCGGTTAACAAGGATTTGTTGACCTTTTTCGTGACAGTCACAAATCCGGGTTTCCCTGGAGTTACCCGGATTCTTGCAAACCTAATATCCACATATTTACATCCACAACGATATTTATACACTCCTTACTTCATACCGTCACTTTCGTCAATCCCCCATTCCCAAATGTTACAAAAATGAAATAAAACCCTTAATTTAATTTCACCTTTTTTTAGCCGTTTTTATCTGGCACAAGGTGAATAAAGAGAATTATAGAGAATGCTTCTAACGTATTTACTAGCTTTAAAAGGCTTTTTTTAGAACAGCTCATACGCCGCCGAGATTATGAAAATCTTACAATATCCTGAAAGTATTGTAAATACGTTTCTAATTAAAATAAATTCTCATTAAGCCAAGCATGTGTAACTGAATGTAAAGCGGTTATTAAGAAATATGAATACAAGATTCAAATATAAATTGCTGTGAAAATTAGCTGAATTTATAGTTAAACAAACCAACCACTTTCAGATATACACAGCACAAAGGAAAAGATTTGGCAAAGTCGTACAAGTACAATTGCCTTCACAAAACGCAATAATTAGGTAAAATTAAGTAAAATGAATAGTCCAATCATCACATAAAGGCAGCAGAACGAAACCATGCAACTGAACGAGCGTGCATCATCGCGGCTTCCCTTCGCTTCATTATTATTGATTGCGCCATTTTTCCTATGGGGAACAGCGATGGTAGCAATGAAAGGTGTAATTCCTCATACCTCACCCTTATTTATGGCAGGATTGCGAATACTTCCAGCCGGAATATTAATCTTGATAGTTGGGGCATTTGCCGGAAGGCCAATTCCGAAGGGATGGCGAGCATGGTTGTGGATTACGTTGTTCGGGCTTGTGGATGGAACGTTATTTCAAGGGTTTCTCGCCCTTGGGTTAGTACGAACGGGTGCGGGATTGGGTTCGGTAATGATAGATTCCCAACCAATAGCGGTAGCGTTGATGTCGTTATGGTTGTTTCAAGAAGAGATTGGATTGTGGGGATGGATGGGACTAGCTTTAGGGGTATGCGGTATTAGTTTTATTGGTTTGCCCAATGATTTGATTGTTGGTTTATTGAGCAATGGGATTAATTTCTCTAACTACTCTGATGTGATTGGTAGCAATATGGGCGGGGATACCCCGGCCCTACGAATTATCAACTCCCTATTTGAAAGTGGAGAATGGTTGATGTTGCTTGCTGCCTTGTCGATGGCAGTGGGAACAGTGATGATTCGATTTGTGAGCAAACATGCCGACCCGGTGATGGCGACGGGATGGCATATGATTTTGGGCGGCTTGCCATTGTGGGGAATTTCAAATTTTACTGAAACCCAACAATGGTCAAATTTAGTCCCCAGTGACTGGATAGCCTTGAGCTATGCAACAATTTTTGGCAGCGCTCTAGCCTATGGTTTATTTTTCTACTTTGCTGCAAGCGGTAATTTAACTAGTTTGAGTTCGTTGACTTTTTTAACTCCAATATTTGCTCTATTTTTCGGGAATTTATTTCTCGATGAAACCTTGACTTCAGTCCAATGGGGTGGAGTTGGTTTGACTCTCGTCAGTATCTACCTTATCAACCAACGCGATAATCTCAAATTAGGATTTGGTGCGATATGGGCAAGTAAAGAGGTCGAGGGGATAGAGGAAGCAGAGGAAGTGACACCAGTGGAGGAAGTAGGGGAAGTGGAGAAAGAAATAAAAGTCAGGAAAAAATTCAAAATTTCTCACCCCTAGTAATTTACACGTAATTTAAGGTTGTAGGAATGGTTTTGAAATGGAACCCGAACACAAGAACTTTTAATAGCTTTTTGATTTTTTTTTAGCTTCAGGGTATCTATTGGAGATTTTGCCCAAGATAAAAGTTAATATTTATCTGGGCTTGAGGTTATTGTGGTATCGGTAACTTAAAAATATACGTCTTGGCTCAAACTTCCCGATATGTGGTTATGCCGTTCTTCCATCCTGATAATTAGTTGTTTAGCTTGTCTAGGAATTGACCCTAGTCAGGGAAATGCGATCGCCGATGACCTAGCATCAGCAAAGATAAAATTAGCCCAAACGATTACTCCAACAAACAGTCCCACCCCCCAAGTAAACCAAAGTATCCTCAAACCTGGAGATTCAGGTAGTGAGGTCGAAGCACTACAAACTAAACTCAAATCATTGGGGTTTTATGATGGTGTCATTGATGGAGATTACGGTGGAAATACCAGCAGTGCCGTTGCTAAATTTCAAACGGACAAAGGTTTAGAGGCAGATGGTAGACTTGGGGCGACAACTCGTCAAAAACTCGAAGCTGCAATTAGTGAAAAAGCCCAATCGACCCCAACACCCAGTCCCACCCCACAACCAAAAACGGACGGTGGCAAACGTGGAATTGTTTGGTGGGGATTAATTGGCATTGGATTACTCGGAACAACTGGTGCGATCGCATTCGTTATTCGCAATTTCAAAAAGCCCAAATTGGCTGCAACTGGCTTTCAAGTCGTAAATCCGGAAGTGTTTACCAACGAACCTAAAATTATTGCCCAATTACCACCCCATTCGGAACCAACAACTATTCAAGAATTACCAGGATTCTCGGACGCAACAGTAATCCAAGATTTTGAACATGTATTTGAGGTTGATAACGAACTCCAATCCTCATACAACTCAGATATAGATGGTTCTTACGATATCAGCACAACATCGACAACATCGACCGAATTACTTACCCCAGAAATAACTTCTCGTCTTGCCAAAGTTAATATTGTTGACGAATTAGTAATCGATTTACGTAGTTCTGACCCCAACAAACGACGCAAGGCAATATGGGATTTAGGACAGCAGGGAGACTCACGGGCAATTCAACCTTTAGTCGATATGATGATAGATGGTGATTCGCAACAACGCAGCATGATATTAGCTGCTTTGTCGGAAATTGGGACTCGCACCCTCAAACCAATGAATCGGGCTTTGGCGATATCGCTGCAAGATGAAAGTCCAGAAGTTCGTCAAAATGCCATCCGCGATTTGACTCGTGTTTATGACCTCATGGCACAAGTTAGTCAAATGTTATGTCATGCAGTTCAAGATTCTGACCCTCAAGTTCAAGCAACCGCAAAATATGCTTTGTCGCAAATGAATAAAATTCGAGCTTTACCAGGTCAAGATTCACCCGAATCATAGATTCTCAAGTAATCTACATTTCAAAATACTTAATCATAAATTCAAATTTTTTATACAGTGATTTAGCAATTTAAGTATTTTTATTGAAGAAAAATCGACTTTTTATCTCTGACTAAAGTTTAAAAAAATACAATCGACTTTAAAATCAGGTTTTTTGGCGAAAATTTAGGAATACTTAATTAAAAAAACTAAGTTTTTATACAGTAATTTAAAGTTTTCAGTACATTTATTGAAAAAAAACCACCTTTTTATCGATGAGCAAAGCTTCAAAAGATACAGGAAACTTTAAAATTGAGGTTCCAGAAGACAGAATAAAATATATCTACTTTCTTCTACATATGTACTTCAATACTGCGTAGGTTTTGGATAATTTTCCAATGCGAGTAGTACCATTGTATCAACCAAAATGATTCGAGGATATTAACGTCACAAGCATTGCGGAATGGAATATCAGCAATGCTTAAAATCTCATCAATCCTACATATAAATCAACTTAATTTTGATATCAGTCGAAGCACCAGCGACAAAAAAAGCAGCATCACCAAACTTAGGGGCACTAGTTATGACTTCAGGATTTTGGGAAAAGCCAAAACCTTCGGATGGGATACCTAAATCATCCTGGTTGACAGTACCATCGCTATCTTCATCGTGCATCACCACAGCAGCATAGCTACCAAGCTTTAAATTATCAAACTTGACCACCAAAGGGATTTGGGCAACTTTGACGCATTGCTTTTGTAAAACGCGATCGCTATCTTCAGGAAATCCACGACTATTATTATAAAGACTGACGCATACTTGTCCAATAGAATTTCTCAAACCATCAATTTCGACATTTAAATTGCCATTTTTAGAAAAATCAGCCGAAGCCGAAGCCGAAAACAACAATCCTGTCAAAGGCAAGATAAATAAACCGACTTGGAAACGTTTCATCATAAAATTGTCTTGTATATCTAAAATCTAAGTTTAAGTGAGCGAAAACAAACTTTGATTACAATTATGACTTGTAAATATACTTTAAAGCCTTAGCAATGACAATTAACAACTGACAAATGACAAATACCTTACC
>JANNFJ010000765.1:0-4222 GCA_031379725.1 Calothrix sp. OTE_75_metabat_31 | reverse complement strand
GGGGCGGGGCGGGTTTATTGAGATTTCTCGTTATTGTTGAGTTTATTAGAGAACCCGCCCGTACAGAGATAGAAGTCAGAGTGGCGAATCTAGCTTGCGAAGGAAGTTAGGGTAAAAGGTTTTAATAGCAGCTATCAAGGGCGGTCTATAAAGAAAAATACGTTAAAAAATACTTCTTAATTGGCAGTGACCGTTACGAATGACCACTGACCACTGACCACTGACCACTGACAACTGACCACTGACCACTGACCATTGACCATTGACAACTAACCTTTTTTATAATGCCGCAAGACTTGCTTCCTGTACTGCTGCAACAATACCGGGGTATGCACCGCACCGACAGATGTTACCACTCATGCGTTCCGAGATTTCTACATTGGTCAATTCAACTTGTCCCTGCTTTCTGACATCCCCTGTGACTGCACTTGCTGTACCTGCTTTTGCTTCAGCGATCGCACCTACTGCCGAACAAATTTGACCGGGTGTACAATATCCGCACTGAAAGCCGTCGTGCTTGATGAATGCTGCTTGGATGGGGTGCAGTTCATTCCCACGTGCTAACCCCTCAACTGTGGTAATTTCTGCGTCGTCGTACATAATTGCTAGCGACAGGCAGGAATTAATTCGCTGTCCGTTAACTAATATAGTACAGGCACCACATTGACCGCGATCGCATCCTTTTTTCGTTCCAGTTAGACCGATGCGATAGTGCAGTGCATCAAGCAAGGTGACACGGGGTTCAATCTGCAATGGATATACTTTCCCATTCACCCGCAACTTGACGTTGACATTACCAACTTCGGATATTTGAGATGTAGTCATGGGAGTATTGCGTCTGGGTTGGGCAAGTGTTTTTTTGGAAATATTACTTAACAAACTTGTGACTGCGCTAACGATGATTAACTGACCAAAGCGCCGCCGTCTGAGTCTAAGCTTCATCAGCTAAGTTCCCTATACGAATATTGATAAAAAACGTTTTCTTGTTAGTCAGCGTCACAATGACTTTTCAAAGTATATAGGTCTTAGGGTTGATAAGTCTTCTAACTAAGGAGATATGTACATAGTTTCGACTTTATAAGCAGGTCAAAAGCTGTAATACGTGAATATATCTTTAGTTAGATTCTAAATTTTGAATTTTTGTTTATGCGAAGCTTTTGCGGAATTTATAGGAATCCGGTTTGATTTATGTTGGCGTAGCCTGCGCTTTGCGCTTAAATATCTAAGTATGTGTAGGGTGCGTTAGCGTGATTCGTAACGCACCGTTTCGAGGCCTTGGTGCGTTACGAGAAGCGCTAACGCACCCTACGTATCTGTAAGCGCAAGGCGCAGGCTACGCCAACAAAAATCTTTGGGGTAGTCCTATATATGGCCATGTGATGTAAACCATTCGACTGCATCTTTGAGGGCTATATCAATGGGTGTTTGCGGTAAACCGAGTTCATGGACTGCAATAGAAGCATCGTAATACATCCGGTGTTGTGCCATCCGCACACCGTCGAGGGGAACCGATGGAGTTTTTCCCAAGGGTGCAAGAATTTTTTCATCGACCCAAGCAACGGTAAAAGGTATCCAACTTGGTATCGAATTTTTGGGTGCGGGGATGCCTGTAATTTCTGCAAGTTGGTCTAGAACTTGTTTTAGCGATAAGTTTTGGTTGCCTAATATATAACGTTGTCCTGATTTACCTTTTTCAAGTGCGAGTAAATGTCCCCATGCAACATCACGTACATCGATAAAGTTGAGTCCGGTGTCGATATAAGCTGGCATTTGTCGCCGTAGGAAGCGTAAAATAATATCTCCTGTGGGAGTTGGTTTAATATCCCAGGGACCGATGGGACTACTGGGATTGACAATGACGATATTTTGACCCTTTTTTGTGGCTGAAAGGGCTTCCTGTTCAGCAAAATATTTAGATTTTTTGTAATGTCCGACCAGTTCCTCAACGGGACTTTGATGAGTTTCGTTAACTGCGGTTTCACCAACTCCGATTGCAGCAACCGAACTAGTATACACTGTACGTTCGATGCCTGCTTTTTGGGCTGCGGCTAGGATGTTGCGGGTTCCCAGGACGTTGTTTTGATAGAGTAATTCTTTGTCTTTTTGCCAAAGTGAATAATGGGCAGCGACGTGAAATAAATATTGGCAATCGGCCATTTTTTGCCACAGGTTGGGGTCATTTAAGTCGCTTTTGATTAGTTCGATATCAAGATTTTTTAAGTTATCGAGGTTGCTGTTGGGACGTACCAACGCTTTAATTGAGTAACCTTGTTGGAGGAGTAATCGCAGTAAATTTGCTCCGACGAAACCTGTAGTACCTGTGATAAAGATTTTTTTCATTTGCGTTTAATGTAAAGAAATGTCACGCAGAGGCGCAGAGGCGCAGAGAGGAATTAAGACCATATGTTGTTTGTAAAACCGAATATTTCTCTTCCTCCTCTTCTCTGCGCCTGGTGCGCCTCTGCGTGAGATAAAATAATATTTTCTCACTTTTGATAAAATTGTTTACGCGGGAACCAATCGTCGAGGATTGCGTAGAGGACGGGGACTACTATTAAACTAAGGATTGTGGAACTGATTAAACCGCCAGCGATCGCAACTGCCATCGGCGATCGCAATTCGGAACCTGCACCTAATCCCAAGGCGATGGGTACCATTCCCAAGATGGTGGCAACGGTGGTCATAATGATGGGACGAAACCTGACTGGGCCTGCTTCGAGGATTGCATCTGTACGGTTTGCTCCTTCGCGCCGTAGTTGGTTGATGTAATCTACTAGTAATATGGCGTTTTTGTTGCTGATTCCCAGTAGAAAGACGAAACCAATTAGCGAAATCATTCCAAAGTCGCTTTTGGTAATTAGTAATGCAATTAATGCCCCAACTAGTGCGAGTGGTAGGGAAATGCCAATTACTAAGGGGTCTATCCAACCACCAAAAAGGAAAATTAGTACGATAATAATGCATAATGCCGATAGCAGTAAAGTCGAGCCGAAACTACCAAGGACTTGGCTAAGTTGGGCTGAATCTCCTCCCAAATCTAATTTGACATTTTTGGGTATAACTGATTGGGCTGTTGATACTAATTTCTCAGTAGCATCACCAAGGGATAATTCGTTACCTAGATTGGCGCTGACGTAGGAAACACGCTGATTATTCAAGCGTTCGATTTGGAAAATGTTGTCGCCTGTATTGCCTTCACCTGTATAAGTTATATCAACGAAACCTGGTGTTTTTTGTAGCTGTGCTTTGATGGCTTTTGCAGCTTCGTTGAGCGATTTGATATCGTTACCTTGTAATGCAATTTGTAAGGGTCTTTGTACGCCACTGTCAACAAATTGGATATCTTCGACGCTGGTTGTTGCGTCGGCAAGTTTGGGTAAGGTTGAGCGTAATTTTTCTTGGAGTGCGCTAGTTGTAATTTGACGTTGTTCTTTGAGTTTGACATAAAGCGTTCCTTTATTGGGTTCACCTTCCTTTGAACCAACAATGGTAAATACTGTTTCAACATCGGGTGCTTTGATTGCGACTGCTTCGAGTTGTTTTGCCACATTTAGCGAATCGTTCAAAGGGTTGGGAATCCCGGAAGCGGATATGGGAACCTCGGATTGGCTATTATCTAAATAACTTCCGAAAATATCCTGCGCTGCTTGTTGGCTGCGTTCGGCGAATTTTGCTAATGAGGCTGTATAAGTTATATTAAACTCACCACGGTCGAGTTTGGGTATGAAGCCTTTGGGAATGATGGGAATTATTGCGATCGCAATGACAAAACTGATAACTGCCATCCCCATGACTATTTTGCGATGATTCAATGACCACTGCAAGACATCTTGATATCGCTGGGCAAAATAACCCCAACGGTTTGTTTGTTGCTGTTGGTGGGGTTGTCCGGGTTTGGGTTTAATCCAGTAAATCGCCAGTACGGGTGATAATGTTCGTGCTACTAATAATGAAGCCAGCATTGCTGCGGATACTGTGATGCCAAAGGGTTTGAAAAATTGACCAATGACTCCCCCCATTAATCCAATTGGCAGAAAAACTGCTACAGCGGTCATTGTTGCCGCTGTCACTGTCAATCCGATTTCAGCAGTAGCTGAAAATGCTGCTTGACGAGGAGTTTCCCCTTTGTCGATGTGCCGCATAATATTTTCGACATCAACAATCGCATCGTCAATTATACTCCCTATTACCAGTGCTAGCGCTAGTAAGGTGATTGTCTCGA
>JANNFJ010000553.1:0-9177 GCA_031379725.1 Calothrix sp. OTE_75_metabat_31 | reverse complement strand
AATTCCTCGAGTATAGTTTATTGTACTTCACCTCTAGGAACTGACTATCATCGACAAAATTCCTAGAGGATAGTTTATTGGAGTTATCCTCTAGGAACTGACTATCATCGTCAAAGTTCCTAGAGGATAGTTTATTGGAGTTATCCTCTAGGAACTGGCTCGGCAGTTGCACTACTCCATACTCATCAAACACCTTCTTAAACTGCTGCCAATTCTCGCCCCAATACACCAGACAATGTGCTTGCCGTGCTGATGACTTTGGTTGATAACTGGTATCGAGGAACTTGATTCGACCAGTCCAAAAACAAACAACTTGAGTTTTTAACACGGGGGATAGCCATTTGGTATCGGTGGCATTGGGAACAAGCGCTATAGCCTCTATTACCCGCCCCGATTCATACTCCGCTTGCAGTTTCTTCATCCACTTACTCGGACACGAGTAGGGAGGGTTCATAAATACGTGCCCGAACCACTCCCAGATCAAACCATCATCTTTCTCTGTAAAGTGTTGGAGCGCTGGTATATGTTTACCCTCATCAGCACATGGATCGAGGTCAATCGAACCTAGTACTTTTGACACTAATTCAATAATGTAGAGCGGTGTATGCCAACAATCAGAGGATTTCGATTTTTGGGGCTGGTTAGAAGCGTTAGAGATTTTCCCCTCACGCGAAGCCGAGTATTTACCACCTGGTTCAGCTACATAGGCAATTGAGATAAAGGACTCGTTGGAGTGCGATATACTTCCGGTACGCGAGTGCGAACGCACCTCGGGGGTCGAGAATATTTCCGAGGGTGACTCGACAAGCGTGAGTAATTCGATTGCCGCTTGGCACTCCTGGGTAAAGCTCTTTGAGTATCTGTTGGAAATATGTGCGTAACCGTAGTTCTGCATAAAGAAGTTTCGTGTTCATCCGACCAAGTAGGTCAATTTTTACGTTTAAGAGCAGAGCCTTATAAATTTGTCCGATCGGGCTTCGTTATCATAAGCCAAACTTATGAGTGCCCACTCAAATAACGGATATGATTGCGGTGAAACTTATTGTATAAATTCGGAAGATTCTCTATCCACCAAGCTTCCCGTTGACTGAGAATACAATCATCATCCCAAACATGCATTTCCATAATTTCAATTACTTCAAACTCAAAATCTTCTTCTCCATATCTGTTCCAATCCTCTTGTAATTCTGTTCTGGGATGCTTATTATTTTTTAAGGCATTGTATTTTAAATCTTTTAAGTTCACGAGGTCTGCTAAGGCGACAACTACCAACTCTCGTCTTTCCCATATAACTACGATTTGTTGAATTACAGTAAATCGCATAAATTACTCCAACCGTTGTTTGACGTAAGGTCGCAATTTTTTGCTCAAATAATTTTAAGTTATATTTGATGTTAGTTCGCAATCCCAGCAAGTGGTCTCTTCTTGCCATCACCGTTCATTGTTAGTAAACTATATTCATAGTTAGTTAACTTAGGCGTAAAGTCAACAGATGCTCATAAATAAATGTTTCGATGAAACTTTAAAAAAGTACGGTATTACTGGAGCAACTTTGTCCCGAAAAACTGGCATCACTGCTTCACATATATCGCAGTTTCGCAATGGTAAAGGCGGTGCAGTGTCGCATACGACTCTAGAACAAATGCTCGAAGCAATGGAAGAACTTGCTCCAGGGTCAAAAATATATTTTTGTCAACTACTTGCTGGTATAAGTTCAGCCGAATTTTTAGTCAACTCGGATCGTTCAGATTTGCGATCGCTTATCGTTCAAGCCCCCCCAGCCGAGCAAGTTGAAGTTTTACGTTTAATTGCGGAAATACTTGCCAAAAATATCCGTAACAATCCGGATATAGTCGAATTTGCTGAGGCTGTATAAGTTTCAGTAGCGTAACAAACTGACAAATTGCGATCGCTAAAATATTTTGGGTTTACGTAATTACACTTTAATTTAGATGCCGCAAAGCGTAAAAATTCAATATGTAGATTTATAGTGCAAACATACGGTGAGCGTTTCCCAAATACACAACCTAATTGATAGTTTATCTGGTGTAGATAATACTAAACTTATGTTTTGAAATTAGGACAGGCTTTTGAACCTATCCTACGGTTAATTGTCTTAAAGGTATAATATAGTACCTTTACGATTTATAAGTTTTCAGAAATTTTCTAATCATCGTGGTCGTCGAATGGGTCAGCAAGTTGCTTGGACGGAGGTCCGAATGAAAGGTAAATTGACATTGCGGTAACGGCAATGACTCCAACACTGACTGTAAGAATTATTATCGTTGCTGGTTCGAGATTGCTAAAAGATGTTGCGATGTCCATAAGTAACGAATAGATAATGAGTATTAGGTTTTATTTACAAGCACATACAATAGATTAACATTTTATTAAAGCTATTCTTCATAAAAATTAATATTAGCTTTTAATGAATGACTTCTTAGTGAGGGTTAAAATCGGGCTTTCTCTAGAAAAACCCCGATGATTGGTTCCAATCATCGCTTTTGACAATGAATTATTGAGAACAAGCAGTGTTTATTGAGTTTCGTTTTTGACAAAATGTTAATTTTATCAAAAATTTGGGTTGAAAACCCCGTCCTACAGGGACGGCTTTTATTAGTATGGTAGAATGTAATATGGTACACGGGAACTCCGTGAAACCAGAGTCTAAAAACTCTAAACGCCTGAAAAAACGTAAGGAGACATCAGCACGCCCTCGTGGCAAACGTGTTGAGCCTGGGAACCCAAAATCTAAGGCAACGCCTGAAACTGGGATATAAGAAGATATAGTCTAAAACTTCTTATGAATCCTCGTCCTTTTAAGGCGAGGAGAGTCAATGTAGCTAGTCTTAATTTTCAGTTAAGATAATTAAGAACATTTGTGTCCACATCCTCATAAGGATTGGTCGCGGTAGTTCTAAGGATATTACAGAAGATAAAAAAGCTTTGGCATCGGATTTAGGTGAATTATGGCACAACGGACGCGGTTGGGAGATATCCTCAAACCTTTAAATTCTGAATATGGTAAAGTTGCCCCCGGTTGGGGTACTACACCCCTAATGGCTGTGTTCATGGGGTTGTTTTTCGTTTTCTTGCTGATTATTCTGCAACTCTACAACAAATCCATCGTCATTCAAGATGTATTAGTTGATTGGCGCACTGTCGGTAAGTAAGTAAAATCAATACTAAGTAGCTAGCTTGTTATTGAAGCAGCCTTTAACCCGGTTAATCCGGGTTTTTTGTTATTTGTCAGTGGTTAGTGGTTCGTAATCAATGGTCATTGGTTGTGATTATAAATACATCGCAGCCATGTACTAACTAGTAAACTAGTAGTTCATGCCATTAATGGATGACTGGTCGAGAAGACCAGATCCCCGACCTCTTTAAAGATATTAGATATTGCTGGCGAATAGAGGGTTAGACTCCTCTGATACGCTGAATATACCGTAGGGGCACGATACCCAAGTGCCCCTACAATACCGTGGGATAACGCAAAATCATCATGTGAGGAGTGATGCCCCATTAATCGCCAATGGCATCTTTTAAGAAGTCGGGGATCTAGGCATCCTGCTTACCTTGAAATGATTTATTGATTGCAATACTCTTAAACTAAATACTATATATATATGGGTTGACAGTACGATTATTTTAAGCTTATAGGAGAACGTTATGAATTTTTTTGGTATTGGTTTGCCGGAAATGGCTGTTATATTTGTGGTTGCATTGCTAGTTTTCGGTCCGAAGAAGTTACCAGAAATTGGACGGAGTTTAGGAAAAGCGATTCGTGGATTCCAAGATGCTTCCTCTGAGTTCCAAAGTGAGTTTCAAAAAGAAGCTACCCAGTTGCAAGAAGCAGTAAAGACGACTGCCGAAATTGAACCACATCTAATTGAACCAGCACAAAAAGAAGAAGTTTAAACAGGGGTGCGGGGGTGTAGGGGTGTTGGGTATGGGAAATTGGAGAGAGTAGAAGAAGTATAATTTGCTTTCGTGTCCGTTATCTGCCCCTACTTAGAATAGCCCCCTACTTCCCCCATCCTCACTACACCCTTACCCCTACACCTCTAATTTCAGATGACTGACGCTGCTGCTAAAATTTTGGTAATTCCGCAATTAATAGTTGGTTTAGGAAATCCCGAACCAAAATACGACCAAACGCGGCATAATATCGGCTTTGCTGCGGTGGATGCTTTATCTCGTGCTGGGAAAATACCTGTATCCGAAAATAAAAAATTTCAGGGAGAATACGGCGAAGGGCTAATAGGCAAAAACTCGAAAATCCGCTTGCTGAAGCCGCTGACGTACATGAACCTCTCTGGGCAGTCTATACATGCCGTGACTAATTGGTATAAATTACCTCCAGAATCGGTATTGATAATTTATGATGATATGGATTTACCGATCGGAAAAACGCGGTTGCGGCTATCCGGGTCAGCAGGGGGACATAATGGAATGAAAAGCGCGATCGCACACCTGGGTACAGATAAATTTCCCCGGTTGCGTATCGGTATTGGAAAACCAAAAAATCAAGCTGGTGAAGATAAAGAAACTATTTCCCACGTTTTAGGGAAATTTTCGGCTGCTGAAACTAAATTAATGAATGATGTACTTGGGTTCGTTGTCGAATGTGTCGAACTCTCCATCAAACAAGGTGTTGAAAAAGCAATGAATAGCTGCAATAGCAAAACAATTACTGCGGCTGAACCGGGAAATTAAAATCTTTTTAATCAAGGAATTTGGTTGATGGATAGTACTTATATACTTATCCATCGAACCGGAGTTACAGACTTCACAGTTGCCACTTTGATATCTTATAAAAGTAAAACTGTCAAGCTTTTAACCAAATACACTTATTTAAAACGCTGCTTTCGCCGTGCAGATACAGCCTTGCGTTTGCGTTTTTCTATCGGCGTCTCGAAGTGTCGATGATACCTCACGTCAGCCAAAATTCCAGCTTTAGAAACTTCACGTTTAAACCGACGAAGTGCGGAATCAATTCCTTCATTTTCACCTAAAAGCACCTGGGTCATTCTGTTTCCTCATCGATAAATTTATTTTTTATTGTAAGGGGGAAGAGGAGGGAGTGGGGAGTAGGGGGGAGGCGGGGAAGCAACACTACTCAGTTAGGAGAAAATTAGAAACCCGGATTCTTTGAGAATCCGGGAATAAGCCCTCTCAACTATCTTTAACCGACAAGTATTGAGACCAGAAGGGGGAAGGAAGTAACGAAAAAAGTTCTTCAATTTTTAAATTTGCCACACCGATATTGTAACGGCAGTCCTCTCCCCCCTATTCCCTAATTTAAAACTGCGATCGCAATTCGGGGCTGTAGGATGCTTTATCCCAATTTTTGGCAGTTTGGACTTGTGCTGGGGTCAAATATTTGGCACCCCGGAGGTCGGTTCCTTGTAAGTCTGCACCTTGTAAATTTGCCCCTTGTAAATCAGCCCCTTGCATGTTCGCAAACTGAAGTTTGGCTTGTTGCAGGTTAGCACTTTGTAAATCGGCATTTTGGAAATTGGTGCTTTGAAAATTGGCACGTTGCAGGTTAGCTTGTTGGAAGTTAACACCCTTAAGGTTGGCAAATTGAAGTTTAGCTTGACTTAAATCGGCGCTTTGTAAATCGGCATTTTCTAAGTTAGCACCAATCAGCGTTGCTTGTTGTAGGTTAGCAAGTTGGAGATTAGCACCTTGAAAATTAGCTTGATGTAAATCAGCTTGAGTGAGAATGGCTTGTTGAAGGTTTGCTTTCTCCAAATTTGCTAGTTGGAAGCTTGCTTGTTGGAGGTTTGCTTGTTGAAGATTTGCTTTGGTTAATACCGCTTCTTGGAAATTTGCTTGTTGGAGATTAGCTTGTTGAAGATTCGCTTCAACAAGTTTGGCTTTTTGGAAATTAGCTTGCTGCAAATTCGCACGCTGGAGAATCGCTTCGTGCAGGTTAGCTGACTGAAAGTCAGCTAAGTGGAGATTCGCTTCTTGAAGTGTAGCTTGACGTAGGTGAGAAAATGACAGCTTGGCTTTATAAAGGTCAGCTTTTTGTAAGTCTGTTTTTTCAAGATTTGCGCTTTGGAGTGTAACTTCCTGGAGGATAGCTTCTTGCAGGTTAGCTTGACTGAGATTTGCAAACTGTAGTTTAGCTTGACTAAGATTTGCAGCTTCGAGGTCAGCATTTCGCAGGTCAGCTTGTTCGAGAATAGCTCCTTGCAGGTTAGCATTTTTGAGGTTGGCATTGCGAAAATCTGCCATCCGAATGATTGCGTTACTAAAGTTCGCGTTTCTAAGGTTTTGCCCTTTGAACAAGTGACCTAGTACATTTTGACCTGAGAAGTCCTGAACAGGCATAGCACAGTTATGATTATATACCTTGAAATTGTGATATATTCTGGTGTTTAAGTCTCCCTATCATTGATACAATTACCAATTTTCTTTGTAGCATAAGCATCTTGCCCGTTTAATCAGGTTTCTGAATCAAACTGCTCAAAAGTATCAATTGTTAATGCGAGTTGGTAAATTTGCTTACGGGGGAGCGAAGTCAGTTCCGCTAGTTCTCGACTCGCTTGCGATCGCGTTACCCCTTGAGCTAACATTTTTTCTAGTTCGCCTCTAATCTCAACTTCCGTAAGCTGGTTTTCATCCTTAACTGCACCCGCCACAATTAATGTATATTCTCCTTGGGGTTCTTTTTGCTGATAAAGACGGCAACCTTCCTCCACCGTCCCCCGCCAAAATTCTTCATAAAACTTAGTCAATTCCCGTGCCAACACGATTTGCCGTTGCGGGAAAATTTCTGCAAAGTCTTGTAAAGTTGCCCGCAACCGATGGGGCGATTCGTAGAAAATTAAAGTACGGGATTCTGTCCTCAATAACTCCAAATATTCGCGGCGTTGATTAGTTTTCGGAGGTAAAAATCCCTCAAACACAAACTTATCTGTTGGTAACCCCGCAGCACTCAACGCCGTAATTGCAGCACTCGCACCGGGAATCGGCACTACTGCTATCGAAGCTTCCACACAAGCTAAAATGAGTTCGTAACCAGGGTCAGAAATACCCGGCATCCCGGCATCACTCACCAGTGCTATAGCTTTTCCTTCGCTAAGTTGTTTAATTAATTCGGGGATACGACTAGTCCGATTATGTTCGTGGTAACTAACCTGTGGCGTTTTTACTTGAAAATGTTGGAGTAATTTACCTGTATGTCGCGTATCCTCTGCCGCTATTAAATCAACATCTTGCAAAGTTTGCACCGCTCGAAAGGTCATATCTTCCAAGTTACCGATTGGTGTACCAACAATATAGAGTGTACCTGGTTTAATATCCATTTTGGGACGTAGGGGCGGGGTTCCCCCGCCCATTCTTGATAAAGTTTGATAAAGATTCAACCATTGCAGTTCTTAGCCTATTAACCAATGTCACATGGATTATTCGTCGGTTTAATCACTTTAGATTTAATCTACCTCGCCGAGTCACCACCGCAAAACAATCAAAAACTAGTCGCAGATGATTATACCGTTGCTGCCGGCGGCCCCGCTACTAATGCAGCGATCGCGTTCAGCCATTTAGGCAATCAAGCAAGCGTTTTGGGTGTACTCGGTTCGCATCCGATGACGCAGTTAATACATACCGACTTCGGAAAATATCAAGTTAATTTAATCGACCTCGAACCAAAATCTCAAAACTCTCCACCAGTATCATCAATTATTGTTACTAAAAGTACAGGTGAAAGAGCCGTAATTTCCATCAACGCAGTCAAAACCCAAGCGAATCCAACAATGATTCCTAACGATATTTTAGAAAATATCAATATTGTCCTGATCGACGGACATCAAATGGAAGCAGGATACCATATTGCCCAAATCGCTAAAACCCGAAACATTCCAGTAGTTATCGACGGTGGGAGTTGGAAACCAGGATTCGAGAAAATCTTACCATTGGTAGATTACGCCATTTGTTCGGCGAATTTCCATCCTCCCAATTGTCGCACCACCCAAGATACTTTTGCCTACCTCAATCAAATGGGTATTCCTCACATTGCGATTACTCATGGAGAGAAACCCATCGAGTATGCGATACCAACCCTGCGGGTTCCCCAGAGGGGTACGGAGATGGTTGCCAAGGGCATCGCAACTTCAGGGAGTCAAGAAATTTCTACCATTGATGTAACCAGCATCCCAGCCGTAGATACGCTAGGTGCAGGAGATATTTTTCACGGTGCATTCTGCCACTATATCAATAGGGAAAATTTTGCTTTATCGCTGGCTGCATCTGCTAAAATTGCAGGTTATTCATGTCAATATTTTGGCACCCGCCGTTGGATGGAATCAAGTACATGATAACTCTACAAGAAATATTAGAAATTGCTCGTCCCATAACTTGGAATGCAGCCGATATTTTACGGTCGTATTACCGAGGAACTGCCAACGGTTTAGATATTCAATATAAAGATAACAAGATAGATGACCCCGTAACTGCCGCTGATATTGCAGTTAGCGAATATATTTTAAAGCAACTCCAAACCCAGTTAGGGGATGATTTTGGCTACATTAGCGAAGAAACCTATGCAGGGGAACAAGTCCAAAATGAGTGGGTATGGATAATAGACCCTTTAGATGGAACGCGAGATTTTATTGATAAAACTGGAGAATACGCCATCCATATCGGTTTAGTCAAAGAAAATCGTCCGATATTAGCAATAGTCGCAGTTCCCGAATCTGAGAAAATCTATTATGCCATTAAAGGTAGTGGTACATTCGTCGAAACTCGCAATGGAAAAACGCAAAGATTGCAAGTCGCATCGCAAACCAGTCTTGAAAATTTGACTGTACTTGTAAGTCGTTCGCACCGAAGTGAAACCCTAGATTATATACTCAGTAAATTACCTTGCCAAACCCATAAAAACGTCGGCAGTATCGGTTGTAAAATCGCTACAATTGTTGAACAGCAAGCTGATGTATATATTTCGCTATCTGGAAAATCTGCCCCAAAAGATTGGGATATTGCCGCACCAGAATTAATTTTAACCGAAGCTGGTGGTAAATATACGCGCTATGACGGTTCGTTGTTGCAATATAACATGGGAGATGTGAATCAATGGGGCGGTTTGCTGGCAAGTAATGGGAAGTATCACGAAATTTTATGCGAGGAAGCAGCGAAGTTTTTAGCCAATATACTGAGGGGGTC
>JANNFJ010000504.1:0-4348 GCA_031379725.1 Calothrix sp. OTE_75_metabat_31 | reverse complement strand
GGTAAGTTAATCATAATCATTGCCGTAGAAGGGATAGATTTAACTGAAAGGTACATAAGTACTGTAATCGCAATGAATGCGATCGCGCTAAAAACGAGAATATTTTGAGTCGCACGTTCTTCGGCTTCAAACTGACCTGCATACTGAATAAAATAACCCGCAGGTACTTGAATATTACTTTTAACTTTGCTTTCAATATCAGTGACAATCGAGCGTAAATCTCGACCTTTAGCATTTGCAGCAAGGACTATTAAGCGGGAAACGTTTTCACGGTTGATTGTATTGGGTCCGGTTCCATTAACAATAGTCGCAACGTTACCTAAAGGTACTTTCTGCCCATTGGGAGTATCAATCAACAAATTACGGATAGTTTCTAAATTTTGCCGTGCTTCGGGTTTTAACCATACAATCAAATCAAAAGACTGTTGGTTTTCTAAAACTTTAGAAACAACTTTACCATTAAGCGCAGTTTCAATTGTATTTGCCAAATCCCCCACCGTATGACCGTAACGACTAGCTGCATCACGGTCAAATTTAATTTGGATTTGCGGTACTGGAAGTTGTGGTTCGAGTTGTAAGTCAATGACACCATTAACTGTTGCCATTTGTTGCTCTACTTGCTGCCCAATTTTTCTTAACTGCGCTAAGTCGGAACCGAAAATTTTCACAGCTATGGAACTACGAACCCCGGATAAAACTTCGTCCATTCGATGCGAAAGAAATCCACCAACATTAGCTGCTGCACCCGGTATTTTCTCAAATGCTGCTCGCATTACTCCGAGAGTTTTTTCGCGGTTTCGCATTCCCTCATCGGTTAATTCAATGTCAAGGTGAGCAACGTTTACACCTGCTGCCTCGGAATCACCTGCAGCACGTCCGGAACGAGTTTGAATAAATTTAAATCTCCGGTCATTTTTTAATGCTTCTTCGATTACATAACCAGCTTTGGTGCTACTTTCTAGAGAAACAGTTGGGTAAGATATTAAAGTATTAACCATCGTTTGCTCTTGAAACTCTGGTAAAAATGCTCTACCGAAAGAAGGAATAATCGCAACTGATGCGACTGTTAAAACTGTTGCGATACCCATAATCAAGAAGGAGTTTCGCATGGAAAAGTTTAAACAAGAGCTATAAATTACCTTACAAAATCTCGCTAACCAAGGTTCTCGCTTTGTTACCTTTGTATTCGGTAATAAAATTGCACATAAAGCTGGAGAAACCAACAAAGATTCTAAACTAGAAATGACTACTACTACTAAATAAGAAATACCCATTGGGGTAAAAATTCGACCTTCAATACCCGGAAGGGTAAAAATTGGCGAGAAAACAATAATACCAATAATCGTTGCACCAACCAACGAATCGCGTACTTCTTGAGAACCTTCAAAAATAATTTCTAACGGTGATAATGGGTCGTCGGAAGTTTTGTTTTCCCGCAGTCGGCGATAGGTATTTTCACCGTATACAATTGCATCATCAATCGCAGTACCAATCGCAACTGCTAAACCACCCAAGGTCATTGTATTTAGTCCAATTCCCAACCATGAAAGTGCTAGCATCCCAAACAGTAATGTTAAGAAAAAGTCTAACAAACATACTGCGAGGATGCGCCAATTCATTAAAAAAGGAATCAGAATAATTGCGGCAATAATACTACCTTGAATCAAAGATGAACGAACGTTGTCAACCGAAGACTCAATATAACTGTCTTGGCGAAATGTAGTAGTAACTTTAATATTCTTTGGCAATCCAGCTTTGATTTCTCCCATTGCTTTTTCTACCGCACGGGTAACAGTCGGAGTATCGACTATTGGCTGCTTATTGACCATGACAATAATTGCGGGTTTGCCGTTAAAACTGCCATCACCCCGTTTTAATGCTGCCCCAATTTGGACATCGGCTACATCTTGCAATCTGACGGGAACGCCATTACGTGCAATAATACTTGATTTCTTTAAGTCATCAATCGATTCGATTCTACCGATACCCCGAATCAACTGTTCTGTATCTGGCGTAATCAAAAATCCACCAGGAGCGTTGACGTTTGCTTTTTGGGTTGCTTGCGTTACTTGGTCTAGAGTAATATTAAAAGCTGCTAATTTTACTGGGTCAACTAGTACTTGGAATTGACGTTCGTCACCACCAAAACTTAAAATTTGGCTGACTCCGGGAACAGCTAAAAGGCGATTTGTTACTTGCCAATCCACGATTCGACGGGCTTCCATGAGGGAATTAGGAATTTCTGCTTGCCCTTCCGGGGTAGAATTGGAGGAGTTTTTTTCATCTTCGACGGTAAAAGCGTACTGGACGACTAAACCAACGGGGGAAGTGGTGGGGGATATTTGTGGTGTTTCAACTCCTGGAGGCAGCTTACTAACCGCTTGTTGTAGTCGTTCGGTAACTAGCTGCCGCGCTTGATAAATGTCAGTTGACGAATTAAATATCACCCTCACAGCGGAAATACCAGCCGCACTCGATGAACGGACTGCGGTTACTCCAGGTGTGCCATTAATTGCACTCTCTATTGGTAAAGTTACTAGCGATTCGACTTCTTCCGGTGCGAGTCCAGGGGCTTCGGCTTGGATTTCCACTTGCGGTGGTGCAAAGGCTGGTAGTACATCCAACGGCATTTGAGGAATGATGTAGAATGTCCACAATAAGACAATAATTGTAGCTAATACGACAAGCCAGCGTCGGTTAATTACCCACTTAACAATGTTTCCAAGCATTTTTAATTTTACTGATTTGCTTTCTGTATTTGGCGCGTAGTTAATTTCTAGTTTTTTATCACGCAGAGGCGCAGAGGCGCAAAGAAGAGGTACTTTTTGTGGTCTAATTAGATGAAAACTCCTATCAAACTCTTACTCTGTGCGCCTCTGCGTCTCTGCGCGAGATAAATTCATATTCGGATTCAGCAACGCCAAATTATGAAATAAAAATGTTTACGCTATCGTGAAGGCGAATACTGCTACTCATCTTTTTTACCCTTCTCCACCGCAGACGCATCCGCCAAAGATGATGAATGTTTATTTAGATAAACCTCAGTTTCATACCTTAACTCGTTGTAATCTAAATTACCTGCTGGAATTAAACGGGAACGCTTGCGACTCGACCAAAAACTTCCAGCCACAAAAGCACCAGCCGCAACTATACCCCCACCTGCTACTAATAACCACGAGGGTAAAGTAGAATTAGTACTTTTAACCGTAGTTTCTTCTTCGTGGTTATCTGCCTCTACTTCGCTACCACCCCGTAGCGACTGCGCGTATAATTGCGTAGCTCGCTGAGTCACAATCATATCGCCATCAAATAAACCTGTTTTCACCTCTACTATATCCCCAGAGGTTTGACCCAATGTAACTTCAGCGGCTTGATACGCATTACCATTTTGGACATAAACAACTTTTTTGCCATTAGCATCAACCATTGCGGAAGTGGGAATCGCCAAAGTCGGTACAGATTGTTGACCCGTCAATACTTCCAGTTCGGCAAACATTCCAGGTTTGAGTTGTCCACCTGCGTTATCCACTACGGCTTGTACGGGTACTACTCGTGTTTCTCCTTGTACAGATGTGCCAATTCGGGCAATTTTTCCTGTGAAAATGCGATCGCGTAAACTCGCAACTTTTAAATTCACCCTTTCACCAATTTTTACTTTATCTAAATCTTTTTCGTAAATATTCGCTGTCGCAAACACCTGACTATCGTTAATAATAGTCATTAATCTACCACCTGCATCGTTAAAAGTTTGACCGATGGTTACTTCGCGGTCGGCTACTTTACCAGAAATCGGAGCCGTCACTGTCACCAATCCCTTAGAATTAGGAAGGTTCCCTAATTGTTGCAACCGAGTATTATAAGTATCTCCACTAATGCGAAGCTGTACTTGTGCTACTTGAAGGGCAGATTGAGCGCGTTTAACTTGTGCTTCGGCTTCGATTACATCCCGTCTGCTAGTGGCTGAAATGAGTTTAGCTTTTGCTTCTGCTAATTGGGTTTGAGATTCGAGAGCATTACGACGGGGTAAAGCACCGGCGGAGGCTAATTGTGTATCTTTAGTATATTTTTCTTGAGCAAAGGCGACTTGACTTTGTGCTTGCGCTGTCTCTGCTTGGGCTATCTGTAGGTATCGCTCTCTATTTTGTTGAGCTAATTTTAAATCAGCTTGTGCTTGTTGCGCTTGGGCGATCGCCGTTGCACGTTTTTCTTGAGAAGTAACGCGCAAATCAACTAAATCGGGACTTGTAACAACGGCCAGAGGTTGACCTTTTGTGACTGTTGCACCAGGTTCTACCAATAATTCTACGACTTTCGCCCCTGTAATTGGAGTCGTGACTTCGACTTTTTG
>JANNFJ010000489.1:0-3267 GCA_031379725.1 Calothrix sp. OTE_75_metabat_31 | reverse complement strand
CACAATGGTTAACTTCGATCGGAATGATGCAAAATCATGCTCCAATTCAGTGGCGGGGGACAAAAAAGATACTTGATTTTGTACGGAAAAAGCAAGAATCAGCATATCTACAAAGCTGTCGAATAGTATAAAAATATTATGGAGACCGAAGAATTAAAAAATACTATAGCTCCTCTACCGTTTCCTGTGACGTTTGTATGTCGCACTAAAGGTAGTAAAGAACGTTGGTCAGATTTATTTTTAGCTTCGGATTCAATCGAGTCAATTCCCGACCCCGATAAAATCCCAGGAAAAATTGTTAGCAATGAAGATTGCTGGATTATATTGACGTACTTACATTTGAAGCGACGCAATTTGGGTGTATATTTATCTGACCGATTTGTACCAGGGACAATTTGTGTAGCTAGTGCCATCGATTTTGGCATCAGGGATAAAACATTTGATACATTTGTAGTTGGTTGTCGTTCGGATGGATTTAAACCAGCGTTGTGCGATGTTGCAATCGTTCAAAATCCTACAAATGTTCAATCGAAGACTGATATTTTGATTCCCCATTGGCCACAACCGGGGTTAATTGAGCGCAACCAAACACGGGGAAATTACATAGAAAATTTAGTTTTTAAAGGTTCGGATAATAACCTTTACGAGGCATTTCGTTCTGATGAATTTATTCGAGAATTAGAAAATCTAGGTATAAGATTCCAAATCAATGGTTTGCAAAAAAATCGCGCTGTAGAGTGGCATGATTATAGTGAAGCCGATTTAGTTTTAGCTGTACGCGACTTAACTCAAAAAGATGCCTTGGTAAAACCTGCGAGCAAGTTGGTTAATGCTTGGATAGCGGGAGTTCCGGCACTACTCGGTCCCGAACCCGCGTTTCAAAAATTAATCGAGTCCAATCTTGATTATATTGAAGTAATGACACCCCTTGCCGCACTTGATGCAATTCGCAAGCTCAAACATGACCCAAATCTGTATCAAGCAATGATTGTCAACGGACAAAAGCGTGCAGAAGCATTTTCAACGGCACAAATTGCCCAAAAATGGCAACAAGCTTTAACCGAACCAATTGCACAGCTATATAGTCGATGGTGCGATCGCAATTCTTACAGCAAAATCAGCGGATTTGCCTTGAGAACAGTATCGCAGAAAATTGCTCAAGCCCAAGCAAATTACCATCGCACTCACGGATATCGTCCCGTTTCAAATACACGCACCTAATTAGCTTGTAAAATAAGCATCTCGCTGTCCCATCCAATGTTTTAAGTAGTTGTGCATAGCAAAGATTCAATATCAAGTTCGTATTCGGCAGCCAACATTTTAAGCTTACGCATTGCCTCCTCACGCTCCTCTCGACAACTCCTTCGTGTCATTGCATCCCTACCAATCGGAGATGTGTAACGAGCAATCTCGCTATCCAAATCATTTATTTTCCTTAAGCAATCGCTTACCGTAGTGGGCAACTCATCAATCCCATTACCAACTCCAATTTGACTGAAATTAGCAACGACTTCCTCGCAAGCGACTTCAATCTTGCTTCCCTTAATCGCAACAATCAACTCTTGCAACTCCGACTCGTTCGCAATAGTGCGTCCCAAAACTACTTGCGCGATTTCTTGTACTGTACGTGCGCTTGATGACATGAATCGCATCCACTGGTTTGCGGTAAAACCAGATTCCTTCCATTCATTATCGAGTTGGTTTGCTAGTTGATGGTCTTTAACTTCCAAGCGAAATATCCCCGTGCCACCTTGTTGATTGCCGACCATCGAAACATTAACATTTGGTTCAATCTTAACAATGGGAGCAACTGGCGCTTGAACAGGAATTAGCTTAATTGTTGGTACGCTTTTAATCTTATGCTCGCGCTGTATTGAATCGATATCCGCACAACTTATGGCACTATCAACAGATTCATCAACCAAATCAGCTAACACAGCTCGTGATGCTTGCTGGTTCGGTGCAAGCAACCTCAACAATTGAAAAGGGCTAACCTCACTCAACGCATCAAAGTTTTCCCCAAAATAATCAAAAAGCTTTATCAACCTGTTCGCATCGCTCGTCACGAATTCGTTACTGTAAATCCAAGCAGAAAATTCCTTACCCAATTCATCTTTTAATTGCTTCAACGACTGACCTGCTGCCAACATCGCACCAGTTGCTAACCCCAACAACGAGCGAATCCCTTCTACATTCGTTGTTGCGTCGCTATTTACGCCATCGAAAAAATATTTTTGATAAAACTGATCTGTAAGCGCAATATCCATGTTAAGATAACTCATAGTTGAGATTAATGTTTACATTAGTTTTGCAGAAGCGCACCTCCGTTGGCAAACAAGTGGTGCGCTTTTGCATTCAATATAATCATCTTACCATCAACCTAATACAAATAAGCATTAAGTATTGTAACAATAATTGACAAACCTCCGGTCTGAGCTGTATGCAAAAAATGATACAGGCTATACATGTATTAACCGGCGTGATTAATAACTGTATTGCCGGCTGGAAATGCAGCGTCGATATTTTCTTTTGAGCTACTACATAATCAAAGGAACACCTCACCACTAGCTTAAATGCGCTGACCGCTAATCCATTTGGCATTAGGGGAGCATAAGAAAGCCACAATTCCACCAATATCTTCTGCTTGGCCAACTCTGCCCAGAGCAGTTTGAGATGCTATGTAGCCTTTGATTTGAGGATTACTGCGTACTGCGGCTCCGTTAAAGTCAGTTGCATTTTACAAAGACAGGCAGGATGCCTATTTTACAAAGACAGGCAGGATGCCTATCCTACGAATTTATTTATAGAAGGTTTTGGTAAAGGTTCAAACATTTCTTGTCCTAAAGATAGCGCTGTAGAGATATACAAAGTCCAGTAAATATTGGTCTTAAACAGTAGAAAACTCTCTGTCATATTATTCGCAAATAAAAATATCAAAAACGCTAAATACCATAAATTTTCTATTTCATGAGTTGCATAAGCGTACTTTAATGCTCGAAAATAAGCGATAAAGTAACTTATCGTAAATAGCGCAAACCCAATAAAACCCACATCAAGTAATAAATCGATAAAACCATTATGTCCGTGAGGTGGAATAAAACCCGGTGCTACAGCTAGTCCAGCTTCTAGCGCATATTGACTTCCCGGTGCCCAAAATGCACCACGTCCAAAACCGAATAGCGGTCTTTCCATTAATCGAGTTAGCGCTACCCCCCACATTGGAGTCCTTCCCGTTAAAGATGGGTCTCTTCCCAAAGCGGTTAACAG
>JANNFJ010000483.1:0-2051 GCA_031379725.1 Calothrix sp. OTE_75_metabat_31 | reverse complement strand
CGGCGTGTAGTGCGAGCATCTTGCTCGCGTACTATATTAAGCGAGCAAGATGTAAGCCCTGCGGGCACGCTGCGCGTTGCTTGCTTCCCCGCAGGGGTACGCACTACAAAATTATAAATCTGCCAAAACAGGATGCTCCCGGCAGTAGGGAGTAGGGAGTAGGAAAAGGGGGCAGAAAAAGGAAAAGCCTGTAAGGGCGGGTTAACGACTAGACTCTTAGGATAACGAGAAATCTTCATAACGCCCCGCCCCACCCGACACTCGCCCTACACCCGTCCCTCATACTCCACAGGGTCAACTAATCCCAACTCCTCAAAAGCAGCACATCGTAAACGGCACGAATCGCACACCCCACAAGCCTTCTCCCCACCTGCATAACAAGACCAAGTTAATTCCCAAGGAACACCTAAACTATTCCCAAGTTGAATAATTTCAGTTTTTTTAAGATTAATCAAAGGCGAAACAATCGAAATTGGTTGCCCCTCGCGCCCTTGCTTAGTACCGAGACGAAAAACCTCCTGCATCGCGTCGATATAATCAGGACGGCAATCGGGGTATCCAGAATAATCAAGGGCATTCACGCCAATATAAACGCGCTCTGCTTGGATAGTCTCCGCATAAGCCAGGGCAAAACTTAAAAAGATGGTATTGCGAGCAGGAACATAAGTGATGGGAATATTTTGCGACATCTGATCGAGAGTGCGTGAGCATGGCAAATCGAGTTTATCATCGGTAAGTGCTGACCCCCCCCACTGTCGCAGGTCAAAATTAACAACTTGGTGCTGCACTACACCGACTTTTTTAGCAATTGCAAAAGCCGATTCCAATTCGCGTTGGTGTCTTTGCTGGTAATCGAACGAAATAGCATAACATTCACAACCGTTCGATGAGGCTTGATACAGCACCGTTGAAGAGTCTAATCCACCAGATAACAAAATTACGGCTTTCATGAACCAGGGCGTGGGGTATAGGGTATGGGGTGTTGGAGAAGATAAAAAGAGCGGGGAAAGGGTAAAGATTTCCCAAGAAAGATTAATCTAACTACTCCAATTCCCCTATTTTCCCACACCCTACACCCCACGGACTACCCCCTAATTCAAAAGTAGCGGGAACTCATAATAAACTTTGAAATTCTTCATAAATAGAACCTCCATGTTACCATCTGGATGGTTTTAAAAGGATTGCGATTGGCATTTTGTATAAATGCCTACATTATGCAAACGTCCATAGCGTCTTTAAATTTTGGTGGTTGAGGAGACAATAGTAGTGCAAGATAGCATGTCAGCGGCAGAATCAAATCCCCATATGCAACGCAAACAGCAACGTCCCATCCGCCTCGGCGTGATTGGGGTCGGTAACATGGGACAACATCACGTCCGCATTTTAAGTTCGATGAAAGATATTGAGCTTGTTGGAGTTGCAGATATTAATGTCGAACGCGGGTTGGAAACAGCCAGCAAATATAAGACTCGTTTTTTTGAAGATTACTCTGACTTGCTACCTTTAGTCGATGCGGTTTGTATTGCCGTCCCCACAAGGATGCATTATGCGCTTGGCATCAACTGTTTGCTGGCGGGGATTCATGTTTTGATTGAAAAGCCGATTGCTGCCAGTATTTCGGAAGCCGAATCGCTAGTTAATGCCGCAGCTGAATCCCAGTGCATCTTGCAAGTCGGTCATATCGAACGCTTTAATCCCGTATTTCAAGAATTAAGCAAAGTTATCAAAACTGAAAAAGTTTTGGCATTGGAATCGCACCGTATGAGTCCTTACTCGAATCGTGCTAACGATGTTTCGGTTGTCCTGGATTTAATGATCCATGATATCGATTTGCTGCTCGATTTAGCTGCCGCCCCGGTAGTAAAACTAGCTGCTAGCGGTACTCGCGGTGCTGACTCTGCTTATTTGGACTACGTTACAGCTACCCTTGGCTTTGCTAATGGTGTAGTTGCTACATTAACTGCTAGTAAAATTACACATCGAAAAATTCGTCGTATTGTTGCCCATTCTAAAAATTCATTGACAGAAGCAGATTTTCTCAATAATGAAAT
>JANNFJ010000481.1:0-2415 GCA_031379725.1 Calothrix sp. OTE_75_metabat_31 | reverse complement strand
GTTATCTACGACAAACGCAGTAGATAACAACAGCGTACCATTTCTCGTTTGTTGGTTTGTATTGAGTTAAATAAAGTATTATCTTACCAAAAAAGCTATCGTAGAAGTTGGTATCTTTGTAGGCTTGTGCTTCAATGAAATATATCGGTGCAAAGCTGTATCCAGGAAGGGTTGAGAGTAAACCATCTAGACGAAAACCTTGTTGCTTGATTTCTGGTGCGCTGTATTCATATATACTTTTGTCATGATATGATTTTCCAATTAGTTCAAAGAACAGTTCTGGTATATCTTTAAATATTTTATAAAAAAGTGGGTCTGCTGTCATTCACTTTTTACTTTCGGATTGTGGAGATGCGGGTAGATTATATTATTACAATAATCAATATGGATTTAATTTTTGTTTGTGAGATATAAATATTTACATTTAGATGAAGATGCATATTACTGGTTGTAATGATAGTTATGTTTTAGTAAATTAGAGAAATCTAGGTTGTTTTTACGTTATTTTTTCCAGATATTTTTTGCACTATTTCTCTTTCACTCCAAATTGCTTGCAGTAACTCCCCCTTAAGAATGGTGCGTCAAGACTTGCGTCTAACGCACCCTACAATACCTAGCCTTGTTCATACAACGGGGAGAACCCCCGCAACACAGTGGTGGATGGTCAATGTAGAGACGTTACAATGTAACGTCTCTACATCAGGCAACAGTTAACGATATACAGCAAATTCCATCGTGAAAGTTGCCATACCAGAAGAAAGCGATCGCAAACTATTCGAGTAACCGAACATTTGCGATAATGGCACTTCTGCCTCAATTACCGAGTAGCCCTGCATAGTTTGCGAACCCAGTAGCAACCCCCGTCGAGATGAAAGTTCACCCTGGACTCTCCCCACAAACTCATGTGGTGTTTCGACAGACACATGCATAATCGGTTCGAGGATTTGGGGTTTTGCTTCCATAAACGCGATCGCAAAAGCTTGGTGTGTTGCCATCCGGAAAGCAAACTCATTCGAGTCATTTGGATGGAACGAACCACCAGCTAAAACAACCTTCACACCCGTCACCGGATAACCTTCCAATTTTCCAGATTCTATAGCTTCTCGGAAACCCTTTTCGCATCCGGGAATAAATTCCTTGGGAATCGCACCCCCAACTACACGATTTTCAAATACAAACGGTTCGTCACAAGGTTCAATCCACCCAGTTACATGAGCATATTGACCAGGGCCACCCGATTGTTTTTTAAATCGATGGTCGAAGGTTGCTTTCTTCGTAATCGTTTCTCGGTATGCTACAGCAGGTTGACCCACCACCAAATCAGCGTGATACTCTCGCTTTATCCGTTCGATGTAGATTTCCAAATGGAGTTCACCCATCCCCGAAATTAGAGTTTCACGAGATTCCGCATCGACACGAACTCGGAAAGTTGGGTCTTCCTTCTGGAAACGGTTGAGTGCTTGAGCAATTTTGTCGGCATCATCCTGCTTTTTAGCCTCAATCGACAACGACACCACAGGTTCAGGGACAAACATTGCTTCTAACGAAACTGGTGTTTCTCCAGTATAGAAGGTATCTCCCGATGCACAATCAACACCCAACAGAGCAACAATATCCCCCGCAACAGCAGATTTGATTTCCTCACGTTTATTAGCGTGCATCCGCAGTAAGCGACCAATTTGCAGTTTTTGCCCGGTGCGAGCATTGTATACAGTGTCACCCGATGTCAAAGTACCGGAATAGATTCGGGTATAGGTTAATTGACCGAAGGATTCCAAGGTTAACTTGAATGCGAGGGCAGTTAAGTTTGCATCTATCTGTGGATATATGTTGACCGAATTAGCCGCTTTTACTAATTCCCTGTCCATCGGAGAGGGAAGATAGCGAGTTACAGCATCAAGGAGATTTTGCACACCTTTATTCTTGAATGCAGAACCGAGTAAAACTGGAACCAATTCCAAGCTACAAGTCGCATTGCGAATCGTTTCCCAAATTAATTCCTGGGGAACCTCCTCCCCATTCAACAGCATTGCTGTCATCGGTTCGGAAAATAACGACAGCATATCGAGCATTTTTTCTCGTGCTGTGTTTGCTGCATCAAGTAAGGATTCGGGAATCGGCAATTTAACCCAATCTTCCCCGTTTTCACCTTTATAGTAGTTTGCAGTCATCTCCACCAGGTCGATGATTCCCTGGAAATCGTCAACGTTTGCGATGGGATATTGAATTAGGAGGGGGTTTAAGGACAAGCGATCGCGTATTGCCTGAACAACAGCAAACGGATTTGCACCGATTCGATCCATCTTATTAATGAAGGCAATTCGGGGTACTCGATAGCGCTTCATTTGCCTATCCACAGTAATTGACTGCGACTGCACACCCGCAACCGCACACAGCACCATCACCGCACCATCC
>JANNFJ010000411.1:0-2166 GCA_031379725.1 Calothrix sp. OTE_75_metabat_31 | reverse complement strand
AGTAATACTTACGGAAAATTAGTAAAAGCAACTGACACTACCCAAGAGTTCCAATTTAATGCCGACCCTAGCGCGTTTGCTTTAAAAGATTTACCAACACTTGGCGATCGCTATTTTGGTGGTAGTAGTGGAGAGTTATTTGGAACAGCCAACGATAGTGCAAAAATAGACTTACAAGCAGGAACAGTCAACGGAGGTGGTACTATAACCCTCACCGGAGGAACGGGGATATTTAACAATGCTAGCGGTCAAATAACTTTTACCCAACAAGACAAACTCGACCCAACAGTCCCTCCCGGTACTCCCGTCAAAGGTGAGGCAATATTAAAATTCACTGTCAATGCTCAAAAAGTTCCCGAACCAACAACCACGGCAGCAGTGGCTAGTATCGGCGCAATTGGGGCTGGTTCGCTGCTACAGCGAAAGCGTAAAGCTACTTCAACTTGATATTATATTTGGTTAAATATTTATAGTTAAAGTATGTTGGGTTATAGCAAGGTGAAAGCGTTGTAACCCAACAATTGCTTGTTTAATAGAGTTTGGCAGCATTACTTTCACAGTCATATTTGTGGGGTTAGGCGTTCCGTTTTTATTTCCTAATTTTCCTACGACCAAATCGAGTACGATTATGGTTGGAGTAACAAAACCGAATGTGAGATGTCAACTGAAAATAATTTACCAATTGAACATCAAAATGTGCCTACAGGTCATAGGGGACTACATGAGTTTTTATACAGTTCGGATGATGAACATGCCGTGGAGGAGGTAAGTTTCACTTCTGAGTTATTAAATAATGGGGTAGAAATTATGCCCCTTGCAGCTTGGCATAAGGTAGCAGAAAATGCAAAAATAGCTGGGGTTTACGCAGTATTGAACGCTGAACGCCGCACCCAGTATATCGGCTACTCGCGGAATGTCAAAATTTCTCTTAATGGTCATGTTGCCCAAAATAGCGAGCAAAATTGTGCATACGTGCGGGTACAAACATTCAAGTTTCCCAAGCGTCAAGAAATGTCTGATTTGCGTGATGCTTGGATAGCGCAATTGGATACTATCCCACCAGGAAATAGTACAGAGTTGCAAAGTTGGGCAAGTACGTTAGGGGAAATCGCAAATTCAGCAATGTCATCTGAGGAACGTCAAGCATATGAGGAGAAAAAGCTAAAATTGCGGAAAGCGATGGCAGATACAACTTTAATACAAGAGGTAGAAATGCTTGATGAAAGTGAAGCGGAACGTCGTCAACAATTGGATGCAGCAGTCAACAATGATGACTGGAGTGTAGTTATTAATGCACAGACGCAGGAAACAAAGTTTTAAAAAATTTAATTTAATTATGCTACACAAATATCTCATTAATTTGCAGCCATAGGATAGAAACCTCGTACTGTCTAAACATTTTAAATTGGTATTAGAATAAGGGAGCATCCAGTTTTGGCACATTTATAATCTTCGCCGAAATAGGATGCGACCTTAGCTTTAATTGTTTCTGAATTATAAAAATTGAAATGCAAGCCAAAAATAATAGCAATGCCCAACGTTATGATTTTGCATCCAGTGAACAACACGACTCATATGGTAATCCATAGAATCCCAATTATTTGGGGGTTGGGGGTGCAACAAAACCAATTAGACCGATTAATGCGACTAGAAAAGCTACACCGGGCAATAATTTTGGTAGTTGAGAATTTAAATTTGGTTTGATATCAACTAAAGTTTTGTTGAACAGCTTAAAGTAAATAATTGCTAAACTAATATCTAGTAATAACCATGTTGTTGAGATAAATTCAAACTTAATTAAATTTAAAAAACTGAGTATTTCAGTAACTAATAATATTATTAAACCCCAAATAACCGTTGCTGATACTATAGATAAACGCCATTCATGATAAAATATTTTGCAGATAGAATATAAAAAAATTAATGTAATAAAAGGTAATATCGAAAACATTTATTTAGTCCCTGTAAATGTTCGCTAAATTAATATTTATCATAAATTTAGACTAAATTGTCTTTTACAGAAATGTGCCAAGCCGGTACTTTGAAAATTATATACCTATTTATTTGTTCAGGAATAATATAAAAACTTTATAGTAATTTGAAGCAATTTGATTAACTTCACATAAACTTCATCGAAAAATGATTTGAATATTTGATCTTATTTAC
>JANNFJ010000349.1:0-2554 GCA_031379725.1 Calothrix sp. OTE_75_metabat_31 | reverse complement strand
GCGTTACCGTCAAATTAAGTTTTTTAGTTATCCATACAAGTTGACGAGATTCACAGATAAAAAACGGTCAATATGTCGCCTATCGAATTGTTCGTTTTTTTGAAAATTCCCCACAAGGCTTATTTTTAGGGGTTAATTGGACGCGTTTTTTGGTCGCAAAATTTAGTACATTTGTTTGCGTTGAAAGGGCTGCATAATGATGCTTCTAAAACCGCTTGTCAATAGCATTTGAGACGCGCTTACCCTGCTTTGTACCTGCTTAGTTATAGCTTATCTTAGTGACATTCCTTTATATACATAGTTGCTATGAACTATGTACATCACCAAGTACGAAAAAGGATATACCCCACTCCCCACATTCATAGGATCGCTAGGCTGCTAATCTAAGGAGCTTGACACAAAAATGGCATCCTTGGCAACCTCTTCTTGCCAAGGGGAGGTGCCGTAGGCAGTGGGGTACATTTCGTAAATTGGTATGACTATTAACTTCTTGAGTCTGTCCTCAGATTTCTATACTTTCTAGCAACAGAGATTAATTGCTCCTGTGTTTCGCAAGAGCCTAGATGCTGGATGTAACTTTTCTGAGGTAAATCAGCAGCAAATTTTAAATGTCCTACCTTAACGTAGATGAGGCATCCCTTGGAACTAAATGGGGTGTGAATGCTACCTAATGGATTGCGAAGCCATGTTCCTTTGGGATAGCACCCAAATTCATCCTCGAAGACACCCTCTAGCACAAAGATTTCTTCACCACCAGGATGAGTATGGCAGTTAAATCGAGTCCCTGGTTCCCACTTCACAAGGGCAACTTGCTCTGTCTTATAGGTATGGAGAGGTATCACTTGCAATCCCTGCACCAAACCAGGTTGCCAGATTGCTGTATTTGTTTTGATCGCAACATAGCTCTGATCGCCTGGATCCATCTGCCACAGCTTAACAAAAATAGTACAACCAGCTTTGCTATGGGGGGTATGTTTAGAACCTGCCGGATTACGGACATAACTACCCGGATCGTAATCACCATACTCGTCGGAGAACACACCGTCTAGAACTATGAACTCCTCACCACCGCCATGTACGTGGGGAGTGAAGTAGCTGTTGGACGCATAACAGACAATGCTGGTTGCTCGTGCTACTTCATCCCCATCACGCTCCAACATACGCCGCTGTACCCCCGGCGAGGGTGAGTCTACCCAAGGAATTTCCTCGCTGTAAACCACAGCACGCTGACTCAAGTTTGAATTGATCTTCATAAATTCCTCCTGCACGCGTTAGGCTTTGGCACTGGGGCGACTGGAAATATCGGTATACCAGCGTTTCACATTTATGCAGTCTTCAGGAATAGCGATATTGACAAAAGCTGCGAAATCTGTGCTGCAAAGACCAGTAATATCCGCAACGGAGAATGCATCCCCAGCAATGAACTTTCTATCCGATAGCACTTGGTCTAAGAACTGGATAGTAGCGATAGCTTTCTCGCGATTTTTCTGACCCCACTCTACATTCTGGTAGGTCTCTAGCTCTCCCAAACCAGGGGTGGCGTGATGAAAGTAAGCTGCAACAGTCTCCATCAGTCCATTTTCGATGCGACCCTGCCACATCTCAATTTCTGCTTTTTCTTGAGGGGTTTTGCCCATGAGGCATGGCTCTGGGTGTTTTTCCTCAAAGTAGCGAGAAATGGCGACAGTTTCGCTAATACAAATTCCATCATCGAATTCCAGAACTGGAACTGTAGCAAATGGGTTTTTGGCTTTAAATGCTTCAGTTCTGTGCTCACCAGACGGAACATCAACTTGAACAAAAGAAACATTGTCAATGCCCTTCTCAGCCAGGAATATCCGGACTCGGCGCGGATTTGGAAAATCTTTAAACTCGTAAATCTTCATCGAAAATTCTTTTACCTAACTAGTACTAAAAGATCCCGTCAATTCGGTAAACAGCCTTTAGGCAATTGCTTAGAATTAGTTGCCATCCTAGCAAGAGCAAGCTATCAAAGCCTTTTGCTAGCTTGCTAACAAAAGTGGAACGTCAACCTTATACCCCTTGCTAACGGGCAACAATGCCTTACTCAGATTGGTCTTGGCAGGGAAATGGCAATAAACGCTGGCTTTGTCAAAGACTAACCCGCATTAATGTATTCATGCGGCTTAAATCATCGCAGCCAAAGGCTTTCACTATTTCCTAAGCGGCATCCATAACTTGCTTACCAGTGCTTGCTGATTATCTATACTAATTCTACCATCTAATAGGTAAATTAAGTATAGTTCTGGCGAAAGTTCTGTATTAAGTAGTTAGGTAAAATTAAATATATATTGCGATTGCTTCCTACGTCGCAACGACGAGGGTTTGAGATTTTCGGAATGTATAAATATTTTTGCGTCACCACTTAGTACAACTGAAGTCAGCTAAAAAATGGGGGGTCAACGCCTCAACTTCGCTCTTACGCCCCTTTGGCAATTTGTAAGAGCGATTCAAAAACGTTGAAAGTCACTTTAGGTAAGAGTTAACTCTTTTTGCTAGGGAGGAAGTTCAGTTTAATCTTATGGTTCTTCAG
>JANNFJ010000328.1:0-3759 GCA_031379725.1 Calothrix sp. OTE_75_metabat_31 | reverse complement strand
CGGTTAAAATCTACTCTTGAGAATGGTTTGGTTGTAGTTGTACTTTGGGGTGCAACTGGTACGAGTTGATTATTTCCTTGAGATTGTGTCGGTAGTTTTTCTGATGATACTTTTTCGGACGTTGGCATGTTGCTAATAGTGCCATCGGGCGATACATTAAAGCTGAAAAACTTACCTTTACCATTGGTTAAGTTAGGATTTTCTTTAAAATGTCGCTGCAAGCGATCGCGTATAGCTAATTTACTGTCCGATGAAATCGAACTATTATCACCCAAAATATCAAACGAATCAATTTTACCTTCACGATCCATTGAGAGTGCAACCTCTACAGGACGCTCAATTTTCGATTTATCTATGGTGATGGCAATAGGTGCAATCGATTGTCCGTCAGGATATTGCGTTTTGAATCGGGTGTAGGCATCTAACAGGGTTTTCTTCTGGCTGGCACTGCTGATGCCACTTACCAATGTTGGGTTGCCACTTGACGACGTTGCAGTTACTCCAGCAGGTGCGGTAGCAGTTGCGTTTGTGCCTGCTAGCAATTCATTCTGACCGGGTTGTACTTGGAACCGTTGTACCCCATTTGGTGCAAAGGCTAAATTTCCTTCACCAGATGAAGATACTTTACCTACAGGCGCAATAAAATTATCGGGTGTTACAGGTGTTTCAATTGCCGATTGATTCGATTGCACACCAGTACTACTGTCGGGTATAGTTCCACCCATTGGTGGGGATACAGCATCCGATGGTAGTGGTAACTGGGTCGGGTTTGCCGAAAGGTTCGATGGTATGTCTGCTGATGCAACCTCTGGTAATGTTGAGGGTATGACTCTGGGTTGCCCGTAAGCAATATTACTGTTCAAACGACGCGAACGTGCAGAACCACTGTTAAATGAAGAATTAACCGAACTGTTAGATTTGAATGAAGGGTCAATTAACAGGTCTCTACGGTTTAACTGATATGGAGAAGATTTAGGTAGCGAACTAATCCTATATCCTGGAGTTTGTGGCAGTGGTGACAATCCCGACATTGGAATTGAACCGGCCGGAGGTGCTGGAGGTGTATTATTTAGGTTAAAAGGTATTTGCTGCTGTGCTGGCAGCGCTGCAACTTGACCAGGTAAAGGTGGAAGCTGGGCTTGAATGTTTGTTGTTAGCGGAGCTTTTTGAGGCAGACGATTTTGTTCTTCGGCATTGAGATCGAGCAATCCGATTGGCTTTGAAGTTACAGCTTGCTTGGTCGATTTTGCGGAATCGACTGGCATCAACGGTAAAATGAATGCGATCGCACCGTGAATACCCAACGACGCTAGAGCCGCGATTCCAGCCGGTTGACCTAAAAAATCTGGTATATTTCTCAAGAAGGAGACGTAAGACATAGGTGTAAATCGTTCACTCAACTGACGTTAATTAGATTTGTAATTCTATTCTTAAACTTAAATAAATCTCGTAATGCGTCCCTTTCCAATCATAACTTCTTATTTTCTGATGTTAAACAGGAAAAGTGCCCACTTTACAAGTAGCATATGTTTCTTTTCAAATAAAATACTATTATACCATCGACCCCACCCAGCCTAAAAATGTTGCTTTTAGGTTAATTTTGATTTAAAAGTCGATTTTTACTGACTATAGGCTATTTAATTGACAATACTTACGTATTATTCATGGACTTATCCTTTTGTCAAGTATATATTTAACAAAATTTGGAATTTACAGCAACATATTACGAAAAAATTGTAAAAGATTATGTATCACTTATTCAACAACCAGCCGCAAACTTCTGGTTCTGATTACTAATGCTACTACCAACAGTTATTGTACCGGGATATTTAGAAATAGCTTCAGCATATCGCCCTCTCGAACAATCTTTGCAGAGTTTAGGTTGCCCCACAGTCACAGTGCCATTGCGGCGACGTGACTGGCTAACAACTTTCGGCGGTAGATCCGTCAATTCCATTTTGCAGCAACTCGATACCACAGTAAAGCAAGTGATGGAAGAATATAGCGCTTCGCAAGTAAACTTAATTGGACATTCTGCCGGAGGTTGGATATCGCGTATCTATATGGGAGAAGTACCATATACAGGAAGAGGAGAAACAAAAGCATCATTATGGAAAGCTTTTAACCAAGTTGCTACTCTAATTAGCCTTGGCACACCCCACATTAGCCAAGAACGTTGGACGCGCTGGAATCTTGATTTTGTCAATAATAATTATCCTGGAGCCTATCATAACAACGTTCGCTACATTTGTATCGCTGGAAAAAGCATCTTTGGTGAAAAGCGACGAGGAAGTTGGTTAGCCTACAGCAGCTATCAAATGACCTGTGGTAACGGCAGCACCTGGGGCGATGGTATTATACCCATCGAAGCCGCACACCTCGAAGGTGCAGAAAATTTAATTATCGAAGGTGTTTTACATTCCCCTCGTTCCCCTGGCATTTGGTACGGTTCCCAAGAACCATTGCAACAGTGGGTAAAGTATTTGAATTAGGACTGTAGGGCACTCTTTCCCCCGCCCTGATCATATCGTTGGTAAACTTATATTTTCTGTAAAATGAAACAGTCCTTTCATACATCCATCGATTCTAATTGACTTGCTAGGATTGACAATGCTACTACTGGGGCTGTAATGGCCCGGAGGATACGCTTTCCAAGGGATACTGGTTGATATCCGTTGCCGATTGCTTGTTCGATTTCGGTTTCTGTCCAGCCACCTTCGGGACCGATGGCAATGGTAATTGTTATTTGCCCTTGGTCTTTGGTAATGGGTGTCTGTCGCAAGCAGTTAAGTAGGTGTGGATAATTACCGCGTCCTTCACAAATGTATTTTTGTTTACCTTCAATTAATGGTAATGCAGTGCGAAACGCTACTGGTTCGAGAATTGTGGGCACATAAGCGCGTTCGCATTGTTCTGCGGCTTCTTGGGCAATACGCTGCCAGCGTTCGAGTTTCTGCGGACTGGGGTTAAGGAGAGTGCGATCGCTCAATACTGGCAAAATCGTCGCTACTCCCAATTCCGTACATACCCGGACAACATCATCGAATCCGTTACCCTTGGGTAATGCCAATATCAAGGTCACAGCCACGGGTAATTCGGTTTCGACTGTTAGCTGTTGTAATACTTGTGCTTGTGCCGCTGCAAGTTGGGCTAACCACCATTTGCCCATCCCATCCATTGCAATGAACTTATCCCCGTCACGCGATCGCAATACTCGCACTAAATAATGTAACTGTTCCGGTGTCAGTACAATTTGACCAGCTTGGAATTGTTCGGGGGAGATTGCGATGCGTTGCAGTTGAACCATCAGATTTTTTGAGGGATAGATATTGCGATTATTCCATTTTTTCTAAATATTACAGATATAGCATTTCTCAGTTGAATGAGGTACGAGAACCCCACCCCCAACCCCCTCCCCGCTTGCGAAGAGGGGGCTATGATGTACCTCATTTACTTCCAATACGCTGTATATATGGGATGATGCAGCAAAATTAATGGCATCCCATTACCTATTTACCCCAGATTTAAAGTAAATGAGGTACATGTATAAAACCCAAAACATGGTAGAGCCGTTACATGTAACGTCTCTACCTATATTCGATTAGATATTTATTTTATCAGAATCGATAAGTAGTTCGGAATTAGGTTAGTCGAAGTGTATCTATAAATATCCACTCGATTAATGCATGTATTTACAGAAAATGTTAAACCTTAAAAAAACTTTAATCAGCTTTGTTTTATTACCAATTGCTAGCGTTT
>JANNFJ010000212.1:0-8871 GCA_031379725.1 Calothrix sp. OTE_75_metabat_31 | reverse complement strand
TCTACTATTACTTCAGGTAAATTTAAGAGTTGAGTCAAGATTCTCTTCATAATTAACTTTCATCAAAAATATTAATTAATATATTAATATTTTAGCACGCTAAGTACGCAAGAACCACTTTTCTTCGTACTCTGAATAATGTGGGTGTATTTCCAGTAGTGCAACACGCATGGTTTTCCGCTTTGCCTCATTTGATAGTGAGGTGTCGAACGCCACTTGTTGGTCAATATCGTATTCAGCTAATCGAAGGCTGCCTTGCAATATCGAAGCCTCCATGTCCATCTGGTTGATTTCAAGTTGAAGTTTTGCGATTCGCAAAGCGATCCCTTCGGGAATCGCATTCGGGTATTTTTGCAAATCAAGGACAGTATTGCTTGGCAGGGATAGGGAACTGATTAACTCTTTGCACTTATCAACTGCTTTAGCATGGAGTTCTGTCGATTTATAGGATTGCTTTATGTATTTTTGGCGGTCAACATCAGACAAATTGCTATAAGCGATATTCGTGAACGCATCGCACCCCATGCAGTGAGACTCTTTTTCTAATTCTAGTATTTCGGTTATTTGCGATTTTATATGTTGAATTTTCATTTTTAAAGACCTTCGGATGCGAAGGTAAATTCGGGTTGGAGAATCCAGCTACTTGCGGCTAAGTCTTTGGTAATGACTGTTAAAACTTCGTCAGTGTCTGAATTTTTGAGCGTTGAGACATCTGACAAGGATTCGTTGGTAAATGCGATTGCACCCCTAACTGTAACAACCTGCAATACTAATCACTCAAACCTGCAATCAACGCATTTTCAAACCAGGATTATTTGCAACTATAATTACGCTTCAACCAGGATTAATTGCAACTAAGCCAGGATTAGCTGCAACCAACCTGCAATCATCCGTTTCGACCAGGATTATTTGCAATTATAAATATTGCCCGGTTGCCCGGTGGGAAGGTCGGCGATTTGGAGGTTGATGTTGAAAGCGGGGTCGAAGAGGTTTAATGGATTATCTTTATATGTGTTGGTTATTGTAGAGGTAAATAGATGAGGATAACAGAGTCGGAGTTGTTGCAACGATATGCTGCTGGGGAGAGGCAATTTATGCGAGTTAATTTGACTGGGCTGGATTTAAGTGGAGTGGATTTGAGTGGAGGAAACTTCGCTTATGCCACAATTCGAGATACTAACTTGAGGGAAGCGACTATGAGCAAGGTTAGTTTGAGTGATGCTATTGTAGAGCGATGCGATTTGGAAGGTGCTAACCTTGAAGGAGCTGTTATAGGAGGCTTTCTCGACACTAACTTGAGTCGGGCTAATTTCGATTATGTGAGTGGAAATATTGCCCTACTCGTTCAATAATCACTTTTTTAGTCAAAGTTTCAGCTAGCAGTGCATCAATAAATGCCAACTGTTCAGTAGACAATTTAGCTAACGGTTTAGCAAGATAATCTGAAATCGCCCTCTTCGCAAACAATATAGTGGGATATGTAAATTCTTGATATGGGTCGGGGTCGTTAAAAGGTGTGGCAGTTGGCGTAAGTTCCTTGTATTTATCCACTAAAAATTGTAGATCCGCGTTTTTGTCTAAAGCAGCCCGTGGCAAGCCCAACTTTTTAGCTAAATCGGCAATTTTATCTGCCCGTTCTTCGGTTTTGGTTTTCTTGAATTTACGGTAGCGGTGTAGGGGAATGGGGCCATCAACTGGATAAAATGGTCCGTAGCGTTGGTCGTCTTTTTCTACGTACAGTTCGTTGTCAAACAAACCCCACCACAGTACGACAGTTTCCCCCGCTAAGTCAGGTTCTACCTGATAAGCCACACCTTCTACTGATACCCTGGCATCCGTTCCCACTTTCCTCCGTTGTGGCTCGCGGGCATAAGTACAGAATCGCTTCCAACTGCACATCTCGCGTAAAGCCGACTTGGGTATATTTCGCAACCAATCTTCTATCCGCGAGTGCGGTTCTATGCGGTGTGGCTTGTCGTTGTAATGCAACAAATACTGACGCAACCACAAGTTAGCTTCAACGTCGCTTTCCGGCTCGTGAAAGTGGTAGAGAGTTTCGTGAGCTTCTTTAACCGTCCGAAAAGGTCTTTCCACTTTGCCCTTGGAGCGGGCTGTTACTCTACGACCATCCTTGCCCGCAGGCATGTGCGTGACAAGATTGATTCTCAAGCAATCCATCACGTTTTGAAATACGTGGCTTTTTGAAATGGGGCCGTTGTCCGTATAAATCATCTCTGGAATCCCATGAAAGAGGAATCCATCGTTTGTTTTCAGCGTCATCGCATTAAACAAGAAGCGTAATGCAGCTTCCACATCCTCCCCATAAACACAGTGGTATTCTTGGTAACATACGCCACTACGGTCATCAACAATGCTATATAGCGTCGCTTTGTGGATTACCTTTACCCGATTCCACCCAAGATGGCAATTTTACGTGTTTCAAATCGGATGGGCTGAGGTCGAAATGCCAACATTCGTTGCTGTGAATTGCCTGAAAACGTACCGCAGGTGGTTGCCGAGTCATGCGCTCTTGGTCATACCCCCACGTTTTCAAGTAATAATTGACAGTGCTTCGAGTCAACGTGCCTTTGGGTGGTTGGACAAAACCATCGGGTGTATCCATCCCAAAATCTTCCAACAGTTCAATCGCCCGTACTGTAGAGACGTGTCGCCCTTTTTTATTAGTGGTACGGATTTTCATTGCGGCGATGACTTCGCAGTAACGTTCCATATCTGTCCGTGAAAGTTTTCTGGGTGCCCCACTATCTGAACGGTTGATGGATTTTGGGCGTGATGAGTTACGCAAAGCACGGTAGAGCGTATCGGTTGACACACCATATAATGCTGCTGTTTCTTCAATGAGAATCCGACGCTCTTGGCAGCGACTGGGTAAAGATTCGAGACGATGGCGTAAATTGATGAGTGTCTCTACCGGGATTTGCTTATGTACCATGTTCAGTTCTCACCTCTGCAACATAGTTGTAGAGCGTTGGTTTGGAAATTCCCATCAACTTACATATTTCAATAATTGTGTATTGTCCTTCGATATAAAGCTTTACTGCTAATTGACGTTTGGTTGGGTCAAGGGCTTTTGGTCTGCCTCCAGTATGGCTAGCCGAATTTAAGCCACCATCGATACCGAAAAACGAACAACAAGATTTGAAACCTTGATGAAAGTCGGTTTTCAGCGAAGGTCCGAAGCTATGTTTTGTGTATTATGCCAGGAACGAGACTTGAACTAATGACACGAGGATTTTCAGTCCGGCTTCAATACAATTATCTCAGTATTTTCACGGTTTACGCATACCCCTTACCCCCATTTTACCCCCAATCTCTTCTCGAACAAAAATTACTCCTCCATCACTCCTCTGGTCTAAATATTTCTGTAAGTGAGAACAACGACATTTTGCCTTATAGCATAAAACTGTAGACTCGCCCTTTATTCTAATGAGCGACGCAAAAACACTACAAAAATGCCTTGATTGTTCAGCCTCAAGTTAAAGTTAATTTCCGGCATACTTTTTCTGCTTTAATGTGGGAAGCTGCCGTTTTTGCAATTTATGAGCAACGAGTTTCCAATTATTCTTGTCACTCAAGAAGCCTATAGAGCCTCATCGAATGAAACTTTAGGGAGCAAATATAAGTTTTGGTTCCATCATGAAGAACTTGGTCGTTGTCTGTACAAGCAAACACGACTAAACCTTGGAGAGGATTGGGCAGAAAAAGTAGCTTCCGAATTGTGTGAACTGATGGGACTTCCCCATGCCGTTTATGAACTAGCTTTAACTTGGGAGGGAAATCGAGGTATTGTCTCACCCAGCTTTTTGCCAACAGGAGGAACATTAGTTCATGGTAACGAGCTTATGGGTTCAATCGTGCCAAACTACCCAACGTTCGGTACTTATGGCATTTCGCAACATACAATAGATGTAGTGATGGGAATTATCGCTGGCGAGTTAATTGACTTACCTGTTAATTGGATACCCCCTATTGGCATCGAAAAAGCAGTAGACGTGTTTGTTGGTTATCTTCTGCTAGATGCTTGGATTGGAAATGGAGACCGCCATCATGAAAACTGGGGAATAATTAGGAAGAAGATAACATCTACTTCAGAAGAAACGGAACACCTTGCACCTACTTACGACCATGCTTCTTGTTTAGGACGTGACCTGAATGACTCGCAAAGACTTCAGCGCTCAGTGGAAGCTTATGCAAACAAGTGTTTCTCGGCGTTTTACAGTAGCGCTGAAGATAAAAAGACCCTTAAAACTTTTGATACTTTTGAGCGATTGTATCTTAATTATCCTTTACCCGCTAATGTATGGTTGGTGAAATTAGAAGCTATTTCCAAGGCTAACATAGTAGATATTTTTCATCGTATCGGGAGTAATCGTATATCAAATACCGCCGCTAACTTTGCCCAAGAAATTTTGGAAATTAATCGTTCGAGGCTACTTAACTTGAGGAAAACGGTATTTTGAAAACACCAAATAAACTATTTTTAGCTTGGCAAGACCCGATCGGTCGCTCCTGGTTTCCCATTGGTCGGTTAACATTTGATGGTGAAAGTTACAAATTTGTATACACGCAAGGAGTAAAAGAAGCTCAAGCAAAGTGTGCTTTTAAACCTCTGGCATCATTTCCGCGCTTAGATGAAATTTATACATCAACTCATCTTTTTCCTGTATTTTCTAATCGGTTAATGTCGCGATCGCGTCCCGATTACCAAAGCTTTATACAATGGCTAAATATTCCAGAAGAGGAAAATAATCCAATCGCAATTCTAGCCCGTAGTGGTGGGGAACGGCAAACAGACACACTTACAGTTTTTCCATACCCAGAGCCTGATGCACAAGGACACTTTCATCTACATTTTTTTTCGCATGGTTTGCAGCATTTGCCAAGCAATGCCATTGAAAGGATTAATCTGCTTCCATCTGGGGAGAGGTTATGGTTAGCTCACGAATTTCAAAACTCCTATGAAGAGGAAGTTTTAACTTTGAATACAGAAGACCATCATATTGTTGGCTATTGTCCGCGATTTTTGAGAGCAGAAACTTTTGTACTATTGAAGCAAAATTCTAGTATTGAGGTTAGGGTAGAGCAGGTAAATCAGCCACCAACACCATTACAATTTCGGCTATTATGCTGTATCACTATTTGCACAGAAGATTCTCGCCCCTTTTGCAGTTCTCAATATCAGCCTTTAATTGATGATACTGTAAGCTCTGTTACATATATTTGAATTATCGTACTTTGGGATATTGCAAAGCGATGCAGAAGATCGGCAAGCGGTACCAACGGGTCAGTTGGCTATGCCAACAGAGACGCTCCTTGCAAGACCGAACTCCGGGGTACGAAGATGGTATTGCTCTCAATAGTACTAATTCGCATATCTCAATCAAAGTGCCAGGGCTTTTCATTTACCCTAAGCCGATATTTCTACATATTTGACTTGCTGCTCAATATTACGAACATAGATTTCTTGTTGTAGCAAGAATTCTACTAAACCATCTATTCCTCGCTGGTTATAGATAGCAGCATAACCCTTGATTTTGCCATTTTTGCAAAAATGTCGTAGTTTACGCACACCCAAAGCTTTGAGATTTTGACGTTCTCTATTAATATTAAACGGTTCCGTTTTAGTTTTGTACTCATCGATAGTTGCCGTCTTATAAGAAAGCAAGTTTTCGATGGTTGATTTACCTTTAGCTTCTTGGGAAATAGCATCTTCATCAATTAGAGCTTTAACGACACCAAGGGTAGATTCCTCATCCATCATTAGTAAATTGTCATTGACTGCAACATCGACTAGGAAAATCTCACACATCAACCAAAAGATAACCACAAACAAAACAACCGGCAATAAAATATTGTTGATAGCTTGAGTGGTAGTAGAAATTTCAAATGCCGAACAATCAAACAAAAATTCAAACATTGTAGTGACTCCAGATAATTATTGGGTGAGTTTGTAGATAGCACCCAGTAGTGGGGAGATACCTCCCCGTACTGAATGCATCAGACAAATCATGCCCAAAATCCTGAAGTCAAGAGAGTTTTACTACTTTTTGAGCAGTAGATAAACTAAATCGGACGTAATTTGTGGTGGTTTCAAAGGAATAAGAAACTGATTACAAATTCTGACTTCTAATACTTGATGCTTGGTCGAATCGATCTTCTTGATAGTTGGAATCTAGATTCATTGCCTTACCCTAGTTTTATTAACTTTCAACCATTCAATAAAAGTCACAAGATTGTAATTATGCTTGATTGATTGCGGCACGATCGACTCATAAGGGTATAAGGGAATACCATCAAAGCGAAAACGGTATTGTCGCTCAATATTTAGATTGAGTCTGGGGCAATAATTAACCCTGATATTAATACCTGTATCACTAATTTCGACTGCAGCAATGCCCTTTAAGTGTTGAACAAATTCATCAATTTTAGATGAATAATCAAATTCAATTACAGCCCGTACTGAAAAATATTGAATGTAAGAAAGTAACCGGGCATGTTTGCCCAATTCCAACAGTTGGTCTGAATCATCAAGAAGAATTCCTGCCCATGAAAATTGAAACCTACGATTAGTATGGTCATCCCAAAGGGTTAAAGTACCGTCATCATTTTTCATCAAAGTTGTCTGATTTGGCTTGATGCTTTGATTTAATTGGTCAATAACCTTTTCTTGCTCAAATGGAAAATAAACCCGTTGATTACGTTTATCGGACTGCCAATCGGGACAATTGCAACTGTCATCCCAGCCATATGGATAATAGCCACAAACTATCTTATTTGCACCATGAAAATTGCGACATCCAGCACATGTTTCTAGGTTAAAACTAGAAAATTCCTCACAATTCAATTTAAATTTTAATTGAGGACGGTAGAAATCAACAAAATCGCAAACAGCATTCCAAGGGTTTGGTTTCTGGGATGAGAAAGCTTTTCCAATTAGCTTATCTTCATCGTAATCTAGGGCAAATAATTCCATCAAGCTATTTTTACAATCGGAATCTAACAAATCGTAAATTATAATCTTACGGTTAGCTTCATCTTCTTTCCTAGCAACAATCAACTTCGTATCGAGATGACGACAACCTTCAATTCGCATTATCTGATACAGATACACCAAATCAGTATTGTCCTGAGTTGAGATACTCGAGATCGACTTAAATAGCACAGCATTTTTTGGGAGCATCCAGTTTTGGCAGAAATACCCAAATCGCTAGGGCAAACACATTTAATTTTAGTACTGAGTGTGGGCAAGTTTGAATGTAGCTAAAAACACCACATAAAAATGCTAGTCTTCACTCAACTACAATCGATTTATTAATAATAATTATTAATAATAAAACTAACAATTTACATGACTCCGCGTGCTTCGCACGCGGAGAGCTATGCGATTCCCGAAGGGATCGCTACGCGAATCGCAAAAAGCGGGGCTTGCGCTATCGCACGCAACAAAGTTTGCGGTGCAAAGTACCGCAACTGCAACTCAGACCTAATAAAAATAAATACAACGGTGGCTCAAATAGCAAGTAATCCATTCAGGTAAGCACAACGGACTCCTAAAATTGGGTTAACACTTTCAATATTCCACTGTGCCCCAGAGATTTTAATTCGTGTTCCAATCTGTTTAATTGCAGATTCAACTGCTCCTGAACCAATGGAACATAGTTCTTCAGCCTGGTAATAACTATAGTTAATAATGCGAGAGCGGTGTTTATCAAGATAAGCAAAAAAATTCTTGACTTGCTTACCTCTACAATTTGTAAATAAAGCTTTAACTTCTTCAACAGCACCTGACCATAACAGAGTTTCAGCAGCTTTAATACGTTTTAAAGAACCACCAACTTTATAAAGATTTTCTATTAAATGATACCAATCTAAAATTTCTAAACGATTAGATTGTTCATTTCCAAATTCTTTCACTAAATTCCAAACTCCGTCATGACCATCCCCTAAACAAACTAATGGGTTTACTAGAGGCTGGCTATTAACATAATCTATTAATGATTGGTTATCATCAAAAAATGCACCGTAATAAATTCCTTGAATCCGAACAGTTTTATAGTCACGCTCTTTTGCATCCTTCTTTTGGTTTGCCCCTTAGTCGCACTTTTCCTCCATCCACACTCACTTCAGAAACAGCTTGTTTTGATTCTGGCAGTTGAAAAACAGTATCTAAAACTAGTTTTTGCTGTGTTGAATGACCAACTTTTATTCCTGTCAATGCTTCAATTTCGTTTTCGGCTTTTTGGTATGATTCATTAGCTGATATTCGTAAAACTTCACTTTTGTAGCAATGGACTTAACCGACTTCTTGGCTTTAAATCTAATTTCTCTAACTGTTTAGATTTTAAGTTTAATTCCCCAACAATGCTTTTTATTTTTCGAGTTTTACCTCTTCTTGTTCCTGTTGTTTGCTCAATAAAAAAAAGGCTATTTCTGGACTCACATATTCTAACATTTGACTACGAACGGTTTTTTCTATACCCTCAAGGTTTGTCAATTGGCTTTTGTCAGCTTCTTCATACAGTAAAGTTGCTAGTTCTTTTAAGCAAGCTTTAAGACGTTCTTGTTTATCTAAGTTCATGGTAGTTATGTACGGTTTTATCCTTTTTATATTCTCTCACAGCTTGTTGACCAAAAGTTGGGATTCAACCCAGTTCGAGATTTGGGGGATTGCGATCGCAAGAGTCAGGATAAAGGTAGCAAAAGCATAATGCCAATTTTTATCGATTGCTTTGCGATCTAATTGTTGATAATCGACAGGTTCATTCTCATTGCTGGTTTTGCTACTGTCTATTTCCAGCTTGATTCGCATTTTGACAACTAGAATGAGTGGAACTTAGCAACTTCTCAAAA
>JANNFJ010000183.1:0-1989 GCA_031379725.1 Calothrix sp. OTE_75_metabat_31 | reverse complement strand
TCCTCTAGCCATAACCAAATTTTTTGACAGTAAGGACACCATGCGTGGTTATCGCGGTACAGTGTTACCCGCACATCAGATTCGCACTGCCCAAACAAGCGCAACCTGGCTTTAGCATTGGTCAGACCATTAACGGTATCTATTTGATAGTCTGTGAGGGTTTCTAGTTCTTGCCAGCTTAGGGGTATGGTAGTCATACGGTGAGTTATTACTAAGGACTTTTCTTGACTCTACAATGTTTGAAAGCATAGAGGTGCTTGAACAGGTATGGTAATCAATGCCTAAGCATCGCATCTAAAAAATTAAATATGACATGTTGTCGTATTTGGGCACAAATATATTTAAAATAGAGAAAAGGCAAAAAAAGATTAATGAGGAGTAAAGACATGAAATCGATAGTCGCAAGTTTCCAACGCTTTGGTTTAGCAATATTGGCAGTGGTTTTGGTAGTAAGCAGCTTTGTTGTTTTCGCTCCTAGCGCTTCGGCTGAAACTTATACAGTTAAACTAGGTAGCGATAAAGGAATGCTAGCGTTTGAACCTGCGAAGCTGACTATTAAAGCAGGTGACACAATTAAATGGGTAAACAACAAAGTTCCTCCCCATAACGTTGTCTTTGATGGAGCAAAAAACGCTGCCAAAAGCACTGATTTTGCTAAAGCATTATCGCACAAGCAGTTAATGATGAACCCCGGACAAGCTATAGAAACTACTTTCCCTGCTGATGCTCCAGCTGGTGACTATACTTTCTACTGCGAACCTCACCGTGGTGCTGGTATGGTTGGTAAAATTACTGTTGAAGCTTAATAATTTACCTTTAGGAATGTGGATTAAATAAAGTGCGACGGTAGGGTGCGTGTAAGCGTTGCGTGACGCACCATGCTAATTGAATTTGGAATTGCAGGTTATTAAATTCGCGTTCCTCAGATTCATTTAAATGAATATATCTAAAACCCTTACCTTTGCACAAAGTGAGGGTTTTTATTTTACCATAGTTAGTATATTCTTACATATCCATAACACTCATCTAATATTTTTGTGATTATTTCGTGTTATTTTGACATAACTGTAATGCGATGAACATATATTCAAGCATAAAACTCTCTGGTAATCATAGAATAGTTAAAGTGAGGAGTCTTGGGAAGTGGCTGAAGAGGGAATTGCGAGGAGAGTTTTAGTTGAAAATTATTTTGACGATATTATCTGCGGTTACAGTATTTTGGTTGACGTTCGCATATCCAGCATTTGCATCTGAGATTTCCAACGGGAGCAAAATTTTTAATGATAATTGCGCTTCTTGTCACCTTGGTGGTGGCAATATTTTAATTTCCCAGAAAACCTTACAAAAAGAGGCATTATCGGAGTACTTAGAAAATTATAGTACCGACTCGATTTCAGCAATTATTTACCAGGTTAAGAATGGAAAAAATGCCATGCCTGCTTTTAAAAGCAAGTTAAGCGAACAGGAAATTCTAGAAGTAGCTGCTTACATATTCGAGAAATCAGAAAAGGGTTGGGAAAAAAGTCAAGAGATTGTTCAAAATTTAAATCCAGATTCTTGAGGGAAAGCTGATTTTGGATGTTGGTAAATAGAAAAGAGAGACGCGATATTACCCTACCAAGAACGCGTCTCTATACATTTACTGGTTCTTGTTTTCGCGTTCTTCTTTCGCTTGCCGTAATTTTTCGATTAGCGACAAACTAGGATTAACGGAAGATTGTTGATTTTTGCGATCGCGCAATTGTTGGACTATTGGCACTGATGGGCGCGGTGTCGAAACTGGACGAATGGGAACTGTTTGTGTAGGCACAATTGCAGGCTTTACAAGTAGCGGATTTTCCCTGGGTTGTAAAGTGCGTACTGATTGTACTGTTTCTGGTGTGGATTTAATTGGGGTTGCTGGTGCGATTTTGAGTGGTGGTAATGATGCTGCTGGGGTTGGTTGAGTACTGCTAGCTGGTAAATTTACCTGTGGTGTCGAGAGTCGGT
>JANNFJ010000178.1:0-6993 GCA_031379725.1 Calothrix sp. OTE_75_metabat_31 | reverse complement strand
TATAAACCCGCCCCGCGCCAACGAAGAATATCAACCAACCTCGCCCCAACGAAAAATATCAACCCAAATTCAAAAATTAAATCAATTCAAAATAAATTTATGCATAACCCACGGTATCGGGGCGGGTTTATGGGGATTTTTCTACTACTATTAATTATGTCGGTTAACCCGTGCCCACGGGTACATCACACCTTATAATATCTAAAATTAATATGCTGCCTACAGACTTACTCAGCTACCGCCATAATGGCGAACAAATTATACCCAAACTCCTAAAAATCGAACCCAAAAATATAAAATTAGCAATTGAACTAATCACCTGCTTCCAAGAATTTCTCAATAAAACCCAAGGTGAATTAGAACGAAAATTATCTGACTTGGAAGGAGATGCTACTGATTATCGGGTTAAACGTGGATTGGCTTATATTCTCAAAAGTAGCTTTTGTACGTTTGAAATAGTCAGCCCATTGGAACCGCAAATGCTACGTGAAAGGGTATTTGCATTATCCGCTTTAGCGGTTCCTAGTCCGCAACAAGCACAAGTGACATTGGCGAAGATAGCTGATGAATTGACTAAGGAACTTGCACGGGAGGTGATTGCACAACAAGTTAAAGATGGTTTATATGCTGACTTGTTTGAAAATAGAATTTTGACTGCTTTCGATGAACCTAACCCTGAAGCATTATTACATCGATACAACCTCTCCCAAGTCCAAGGAGTCTTTTATAAAGCCAGTCAACTAATATTAAACGCACATCGCAACGTGCCAGGAGAATATAAGTTACTATTTCGCTACTTAAAGCTATTTCAATTAATGGCTTATATCGAAGGAGACGCAGATCACGGTTTTACAATCACTATTGACGGCCCCACTAGCTTATTCAATGCTAGTACGCGATATGGACTTGCGATCGCAAAACTAATTCCGGCTTTACTCCACGTTACCAAATGGAGTCTGGCAGCAACATTACAGACACGCGATGTTTACACCGATACTTGGAAAACAGGTAGATTTACGATGAATTCTGCCGATTGTGATTTGGTAACGCACTATCCACCCGGCAAGCCTTATGATAGTATGCTCGAAGCTTCGTTTGCTGATAAATGGGATTCGCTGAAATCCGGCTGGCAATTAGAACGCGAAGTTGATTTAATTCCAATTCCGGGTAGCGTTATGATACCCGATTTTCGGCTAGTTCATCCTGATGGAAGAACCTATTTACTCGAAATTGTCGGATATTGGCGACCTGAGTATTTACAAAAGAAGTTTTCACAGGTACGACGTTCGGGATGCGATAATTTAATTTTGGCTATTTCCGAACGTTTGAATTTGGAAAAAGCTGGAGTCAAATTAGATGATGTCCCAGCTAAAATTATTTGGTTTAAAGATAAATTGTTACCGAAAGCTGTTTTAGCGGTGTTGGAATAATTTTATGTAAAGACCTGTTCGCGCAAGCATTGCCGTAGGGTATATTTGCTTGTCTACACGAATATACTTACCAGCAATCTTTAACACTAGTCACCTTAAATACTACGTAGTTTTTGGGGTAAGGGGTAAAAGTTAAAGAGAAAAAAACCTTATATATCCAGGACTTACGCAAAAAATCTCCCAAACCCTCTTAACTCTGTGTTCTCCGTGCCTCTGTGGTACATCATTCTGTAGCTTTTGCGTAAGTCCTAATATCAAAATCCCACACTTTTCCCTTTTTCAATGATACTATCGTGATATCACTTTGGTATCAAGATGGTATTGTAGCTATGGAACCAAAAATAAGGGAATTTCCTGCGTTTAAAGTCAATGGATTTTTGATGTTGGCTGTAGTGAGTGCGATCGCGCTTTTCGGGGGCTGGTATATTTGGCATAGCGTGCATGGTTTGCAAGCTTTACTAGCAAGGGGATTGAAGGTTGCGGACTTTTTTGATGGGGATGCAGCAGAAGGATTAGCATGGCTATTAGGAACGCTTCTTGTTATTGTGATTCCTTCAATATCGGGATTTTTTAGCGTCGAACCAAATCAAGCTGTGGTGTTGTTGTTGTTTGGTAAATATATAGGAACAGTAAGCGAAGCTGGCTTTTGGTGGACAAATCCTTTTGCTAACAAGCAGCAAGTTTCCCTGCGGGTGCGTAATTTTAATAGCAAAATTATTAAAGTCAACGACGCAGAAGGAAGTCCGATCGAAATTGCCGCAGTTGTGGTTTGGCAGGTTGTAGATTCTGCCAAATCTAAATTTGCAGTCGATGATTATCAAGAATTTGTTGCCATTCAAAGTGAGACCGCGATTCGGGCTTTAGCAATTCGCTATCCCTACGACACATCTGATTCATCCACCGACACCGAAGCCCCATCGTTGCGGGGAGTGCCCGATGAAGTTTCTCAAGCACTGCAACGCGAATTGCAAGCACGTTTGGAAATAACAGGTCTAGAAGTCATTGAAGCACGACTCTCGCACCTAGCCTATGCACCTGAAATTGCTCAAATGATGCTGCGACGACAACAAGCAAAGGCACTAATTGAAGCACGCAGACAAATTGTCGAAGGTGCTGTGGGTATTGTCAACGAAGCCCTAAACCGTCTCAGTCAGGATCAAACATTAGATTTGGACGATGAGCGCAAAGCCTCTATGATTAATAATCTGTTAGTTGTGTTGACTTCTGAGCAAACTGCCCAACCTGTAATCAACACAGGCACACTTTATAGTTAGTTGCAGCTAGTTAATTTACGAAATGAGCCAGAAAAAAAGGTTTTTATTGCGCTTAGATTTGCGTCTTTACGAGGTGTTAGAAAAATGGTCATCAGATGATTTAAGAAGTGTCAACGCCCAAATTGAGTATCTTCTGACCGAGGCTGCGAAAAAATCGGGACGATGGAAAGATGCTAAGAGTAAATCTGAGGATGAATAATTAATTAGCTACTATGGCTGTTAAAAGCAATATCCCCTCCCAAGTCGGGGATATTGACCAATTAAGGTGAACTCCTTCATTTGTGTAGAAATAACCGTAGGGGCACCTGGGATATCGTGCCCTAACAAAACCCATTAGACATCTCCAAAAAACAATGTAGAGACGTTACATGTAACGGAGCCACTTGCGTGCTGGGGTTCCCCCCCGTTAAGCAATGTGGCGTTCTCTACAAGGGTTTCGGGTAATGCATAATTAATTTCTACCAGATGTCTATTAGAAACGCGAGAAATCATTATTAAGCAATATTACGCTAATACCATCTCCGTATCTTCCAAATCTTCCAAATTAAATTCGTGCTTTAATTGCTTAACTACAACATCATTGCGTCGTTCTTCAAGATGTTTTGAAACTACAGTTCCATCCATACGAATGCGGGAAACGATAATATGTATCTCTTCACGGTCTTTATTGTGATAACGGGCAGCAATATACTGACTTTTGTGCATCCCATTAACACCCAAAAACCCCATTTCTTCTAAATACCTTCGCACAATTCGGTAATATTCGTAGTCATCAAGATGCTGGTTGCACTCCCCCATTGGATGGTCAGCGTTACGAGAAATCAGTGAAAGAATGATGTGGCAACAGGCGCATTGTTCTTGTGGATTTAATACTGTGAACAATTGAAACTCCCTTGCCAGCATTGTCGCATCTCTCGAAGTCATGTTTGTATTAATCAGTGTTGCCCCTACATTGATAAGTACATGTCTTAGAACAGCATCAAAGTTAGAATATTTAAAGATTTTGCTAATCATTTTGTAAGTTCGGTAGTACACACCCACAGCTAGCTTGACATTAATACCACTGAAGTATCATCCGAGTTTACCGCAAGGATTATAAACTATTACTAGCTATGGGTGTTAGTTAGTAGTAAACGCTTAATTATGGCTGGTTATTAAGTAAAATAGGATATTTAAGAGAAAACCTTAATTAAGTGATAATTACTAGCATTTCGTTACAAGAGATACTGGATCTTGTAATTAAAGGTCTATTTCATGGGGACGAGAATCCAGGTAACTTCTGCGAAACCCAGATTCTGACCTTGACTATTTCTCACGCATTAGCATAAACCATTACCTATTAATACTCAATAGACATCTCCAAAAACCCTAGTAAGGGCGCAATGCCTTGCGCCCCTACGGAGGTTTTCGGGCAACGCATAATTAATTTTTACCAGATGTCTAATCGAACCTACGAAATAATTTATTGTTGAATATTCTCTGGCTTACAGCAATTTTGCTGGTAATTAAACCACACTGTAGGGGCGCAAGGCATTGCGCCCTCTAAATTGCACCCTAAACCCGCAATCTGCCGTAAGTAATGCGATAGACATAATTTAAGTAAGTATGAGCCAAAATGCCTAGTTTTGTACTATTTTAATAATATGAGGATTAGTAAAGTACGCAACTCACTCCGCCAATCTCTCGCCGTGTTTCGCTACAGCGGGCGAGCTGTAAACTTAGTGTGGACTACAAACCGTAGTCTGACAGTGATTTTTGGGATTTTGACTATAGTCTCCGGAATTTTACCGGCTGCGATCGCTTACATTGGTAAGCTGATTGTGGACGCGGTTGTTCTTGCGGCGCAAAATCCAAATCCTGATATCAAGCATCCATTAATATACGTTGGTTTAGAAGCAATTACTCTCGCAGTTCTTGCAGCTAGTCAACGGGGGCAGGGCGTGTGTCAATCGTTACTGCGGGTACTCTTGGGGCAACGAGTCAATGAACTAATTTTACAAAAATCACTCACCCTCGAACTAACCCAATTTGAAGACTCGGAATTTTACGACAAAATCAGCAATGCGCGACGCGAAGCATCATCACGTCCGCTATCACTGGTAACTCGTACTTTCGGATTAATACAAAATGCCCTCTCACTTGTGACTTTTGGTGTTTTGTTAATCAAGTTTTCATTTTGGGCTGTATTTGCATTAATTCTGGCAGCGATGCCTTCATTTATTGCCGAAACCAGATTTGCTTCTAAAGCATTTCGTTTATTCAGTTGGCGTGCGCCCGAAACCCGTCAGCAGTACTATTTAGAAACATTGTTAGCCCGCGAAGATTTTGTTAAAGAAGTCAAACTCTACCAAATTGGAGAGATGCTTCTACAGCGATATCGCAATACTTTTCACCAACTATACGGCGAAGACCGCGATTTAACGCTACGTCGGGGATTTTGGGGATATTTACTAGGGTTGTTAAGTACGGCAACCTTTTACATAGTTTACGGTTGGATTGCTATCGAAACCGTCGTCGGACGCATTTCCCTGGGCGATATGACAATGTACATTACCGTTTTCCGTCAAGGACAGACGACGTTTTCTAATGCCCTAACTTCGATTGGTGGGATGTACGAAGATAATTTATACCTTTCCAATCTTTATGATTTTCTTGAAGCTGAAGTACCCCAAACATGGGGCAAAGCCATCAAAGGCATTAAACCCAACGATGGGATTCGTTTCGAGAATGTTAGTTTTACCTATCCTGGTGGTACCCAACCCGCACTCAAAAATATTTCGTTACACCTCAAACCCGGTGAAAAACTGGCAATTGTTGGTGAAAATGGGTCGGGTAAGACAACTTTAATCAAGTTACTAACTCGTCTTTACAATCCTGAGTCAGGACGAATTTTACTCGATGGTTTGGACTTGCAAGAGTGGGATGTTGACTTATTGCGGCAGCGCATCGGCGTAATTTTTCAGAATTTTGTTCGCTACCAGTTTACGGTTGGTGAGAATATTGGCATGGGTGATGTTAACCGCATTGAAGACCAAGAATTACAAGAATTAGCCGCCGAAAAGGGCATGGCATTACCGTTTATTGAGAAATTGCCCGAACAATTTGGTACGCAATTAGGTAAATGGTTCAAAAGCGGGCAGGAATTATCGGGTGGACAGTGGCAAAAAATTGCCCTGGCCCGTGCCTTTATGCGAAGTAATGCAGATATCTTAGTATTGGACGAACCGACTTCTGCTATTGACGCACAAGCAGAGTTTGAGATTTTCGATCGACTGCGTACTTTGACTAAGGATCAAATGGTGTTTTTGATTTCGCACCGCTTCTCAACCGTGAGAATGGCAGATAAAATCCTTGTTATCGAAGGTGGAGAAGTCATCGAGGAAGGAACCCATGAGGAATTATTGCAAGCTGACAGAAGATACGCTAAATTATTTTCCTTGCAAGCTGCCGGGTATAGGTAGGGGATGGGGAGAAGGGGAGAATGGGGGACGGGGGAAGAACAAAAGGATAAGGGGAAAGTAATTTACTACTCCTAATCACCTCTCCACCTCACCCTGTCACCTCCCCACCTCCCTTCTTGCATTGCTATATTTGAATTAAATTAGCCCACTAATTTAGATGCAAAATCATTTCCACTTACCACAAAATTTCTTTATTCGCCGTGCTAGTAAAAAAGATAAATGGAAAATTAAGCAAATTTTACTGACTTGGAAGGACGGAGTGAATATTCTTCCGATTAATAGCTATTGGTGGGTATTAATTATAGTTTTATCGCTATATATAATTTTTAATGCGACAATTTTGGCTGTATTAATTGCTCTATATTTTATCTATGAACTTCAAATTCGAGACTATTCTAATTTTTGGGTAATCGATTATAACGGTTTGGCTGTCGGTTGTGCAGAATTGCGAATGTACAAAAAATACTCATTATTATTTAATCTTTGTGTTCAAAAAGATTATCGACATCAAAAATTGGCTTCTGCGATGGTTGAGCATATAATTAATGAATCAGAAAAACCTCTCTATTTATCTTGTTTCAAAGAATTAGTCCCTTTTTACTCCCGCTTTGGTTTTATTACAATTAGTCCAGAAAATTTATCTGATGAATTGAGAATGGCATTGGGTGTCTTTCCAGATAACTCAGTTTTACCAATGATGCTGGCATAAGGGAAGAAGGAAGAAATATATTGATTAAATGAAAAACAACTAAAAAAAATTACTTCCTTATTTGCGTATAAATAGGTAAAATCAAAAAGCGAAAACAGAGGAGTTTTCAAACCATGAAA
>JANNFJ010000160.1:0-3562 GCA_031379725.1 Calothrix sp. OTE_75_metabat_31 | reverse complement strand
CATTCGATATCGTACCGCCAGAGAAGCAATAAACGTTGCCAACATCGGCCCTACAAGTCCATATTCCTGCAAGCATAAATCTTTACTTCTTCCTTCAACTACCGAAACGTATCCGAATAATGGCTTTTCTTTTGTGTGGTGTCCGCAAGCGCAAGTTGCCTGGTAGTAGTGATGAAGCGTACACTTTACCTCGATTCTGGAATCTAATTTTTCTAGTTCTAATACGTAATAACCCATGTGGGGTTTTGCATCGGGGTCTATTTCTAACGGACTGTTGCACGATGCACAAGTTTCCGGATAATGGGGTATGGTTTGGTTTGGAACTAAAGGTGTTGTCCGCCATATCCCTTTAGCTCCTTGTTGTTTTCCTGGCTTTTTTTTTGCAAATCCCTTGCTTTTAGGTTTTTCGCCGGATTCCGAAACTTGCTTATCTTCTTGCTTTAATTCTGTTTCAGCTTCTGGCTCAAGAGTTTGTTGTTCGGACTGTAATGCTAATTTTTCTTTGCTTTTGAATTGGTCTGATGACGGCGGTAAAGAACTATTACTTGAGTTTTGCTCTAATTTCTCTAGTTGTTCGACTGCTAGTTTATGAAGATTTCCCGCAACTTCCACCAATTTCTGTTTGTCCAGAGATTGGAAGTAGTCCCGGTTCATTTGCGTGAGGTCTTCTTTACTCAGTCGGTTCATTCGCCCTTCGCTTAAATTGCATAATATTTTTTACATTACCATATGATGCTCACCCCGACTTCTACCTACACAGCAAACTCTGGTTTTAGGGGGGAGAGTGAAAAACTACAGCGCTGACTTATTCAGTTAGCAGATTATTCTTGATTATATTTAAAGAAAAGCTATGGTTAACACCTACGATGAAATTTTCGATGCTGCGTTGTCTCTGTCTCCAGGGTTGAGAGCAATGCTTGCTGAACATTTGTTTAAAAGTCTAGACAGTCAAAATCAAGCAGAGATTGATGCTATTTGGGCAGAGGAAGTAGAAAAAAGATTTACTACCGTCGAAAGTTCTGCAAGGAATTCATGAATCGGGTAGTTTGTTAACGCTCTCTTTTCGGACATAATCGTTCCTCCTGGTTCTTTTGACGGCGGATTTACCTTTAAGCTATAGAGCGGTTGAGCCAGTCCTCGAAACGTGTCGAACCAATGCGCGAGTTATCTCCTGGAATGAGAGAGCGCTCGGACAATTCTGCGCCGAAGTAACGGCCGTGAGTGTCTGCGACCGCCTGACGTGCATCATGGTTTGCGCTCAAAAATCGGCGGATGAGTTCGTCGAAGCGTAGCCGATCTGGGCCAGCTAGCTCGACCGTGCCGTTCACTGGTATACCAAGTGTGATATCAACCAGTGCAGCGGCAACATCATCCGACATAACGGGCTGCATAAAGGCAGACGGCAAGCGAACCGTTTGCCCATCGGTAGCGGATTGAGCGATCGCGCCCATGAACTCGAAGAACTGCGTGGCACGGAGGATTGTATAGGGCATCCCGGCGGACTCGATCAGCTTCTCCTGGGCAATCTTCGCACGCATGTAGCCGCTGTCGGGTAGGCGATCGGCACCAACAACCGACAGTGCCACATGATGACCGACACCAGCATCCGCCTCTGCGGCAAGGAGGTTCCGGGATGATTTCTCGAAAAACTCCAACACAGCTGTGTCCTCGAAGGACGGTGAGTTTGTCACATCGACAACAACCTTGGCACCCACTAGCACATCAGCCAGTCCCGCACCCGTGACAGCGTTAACTCCAGAGGAAGGGGACGCTGCCACCGCCTCGTGTCCACGCTCACGCAGCCTGTTCACGAGTTTCTTACCAATAAGTCCACTGCCGCCAATAACAACAATTTTCATGACAAAACCTCTCATAATCTAGAGAATACTTGATTCACCTTTTCTAAAGGCAAAGGAAAGATTGGATGGGTGATACCATTCACAGGTAAAAAAGCAATTTAACCTGATTTCGTACAAGCTTGCCGCATCAAGATACGATTGTTTTCATACACCTCTAATGTTCCAGACTGCTGGCTATCCAAGGTGCCGTCCCACGCCCAGTATTCATAATTGCCATTCCGAAACTTGTAGACTCGAACCCCTTCTGTCGCTTGGCTAGTTCCTTTGCCCAAACTCAAATTACCCTTAGAACTAGTAGCACGATAGAGAAGTTCACCCGAAGAATGCTTTTTCCAAACATTGATGTTGTACCCACCCTGGCATTTCATGCTGAGGATTAAACCAGCCGTAGAATCCGCAGCGGCTTTTAAGGAGAAATTAGCTAAAATAGAGATTGTCAGGGCAAGAAGTAATGTGGAGCTTTTTAGTAGTGTTTTCATGGTGTTGTAAGACTCATTGAATTAAATTCGTTCAGATTGAATTGCTTTGACATCGCGTAGATAACCAGGCTGAAAGCGTAATATGCTAGAGAGCAATTTGACGGCTTCACCAGAAAGACCGATTTGTAGTACAAGCAGGAAAACATCGTTGGTCTTGGCTTGAATTTGAACGTTCATGGTTAAATTCTTCAGTAAGGGTATGCGTACAGTGCTTTTCCTTCACGGTAACAAGATGTTATTTGAGTTCCTGATTGAGTTGATTGACTACGACACAGAACTTAATTAAATCTGTTTTTTGAACACAATTTTATTGCCATTCCCCATTTTTAATGTTTTTTTGGGATGCTATCCGCCCTCAGTTGAGAGATAGTTACGTGAGGTTACAAAAAATGCCCCTCCAGAATCGCCTGGAAGGGCATCAAAAATAATTGCTAGAGTATTAATCCTGCACTGGTTTCGATCAAGAGTAATTTAGATGCGTTTGCCCTGGATCTTGTCCCTGGTTCCGAAATTGCAATTCTTCACATCGATTTAATTAAGCGTTTCTGATTTTCCAAACTGCCAGTTGACATCTGTTGTCTTGTTGTAAAGCTCATAATAAATAACTTTAATTTTCAGTTTAACGTAAGAGAAAATTTTTGTATAAATTAAAATTCAAGTATTCTCCCTTGAAAATTATGTTTATTGAAAAAGACGCTTGATATTTTTATTGTTCTCGTAATTGACACGAGAACAATATTTTCTTTAATTTTCTTTATATGACTCCCAATTTCGTCTTAACCGAGCAGTATTGTATTATGTCCCGCAGCGTTTCAAACGATAATACACAGTAGTTTTGACCTTCTGCGATTGACTATCAACGGTCAAAGCATTCTGTCCTGTCGCATTCCCCTCCAAGCCAATTCGGGTGGTGACTGTCAAAGGAACTTCAATCCCACAAGAAGTCCATGCAGTTGCAATGTTGTCATGAACAATCGTGTAATCCCGTTCCAAACCCTTTTTAAATACATAGTTCCGATTAGCATCAAAACCACCTGCACCGGGGATGTAATATCGCGCTCTTAACTGTCCCGTTGCTCCACCTTTAGTATTTGCATAACCTCGGTGTTCGACCCGGTAAAAGCTTGCTGTAAAACCTTGTGGCAATTTCAACTTCACGGACACCGAACAGCTAGCTTGTTGGGGAAACTGTGTTGATTGTTGGGGTTTGGCTAGGTTAGCTTG
>JANNFJ010000131.1:0-4231 GCA_031379725.1 Calothrix sp. OTE_75_metabat_31 | reverse complement strand
AATAAAAAATTAATAAAAAAATGCCTCCCGATTGGAAGGCAAACAACTTCTAAACTTCAACTGCCAAAAAGTTTTAATTAGCTGGCAACATATTCTTTGACATTAGCGCGACGACGACGTAAGTGAGCTAGTGCTTGATGCTCTAACTGACGAACGCGTTCGCGGCTCAAATTCAAACGTTCGCCAACTTTTGCTAACGAAAGCTCATTGCCATCTTCTAGACCAAAGCGCAGTGCCACAACTTCGCGCTGTTGCGGGGTCAATTCAGCCAACAAGGTATTCAAATCTTGGCGCAAAAACTCCTGATTGGTGTAGTACTCAGGCGATGGGCCATCGTCTTCGAGCATTTCTTGCAACTCAGTATCTTGATTGTCGCCAACTCGCACATCCAAAGATACTGGCTGACGAGCCATATTTAAATACTCACGAATTTGCGCGGGTTCAAGTTCAAGTTCCTTAGCAATTTCGGCAGGGTTTGGCGATCGCCCTAATTTCTGAGCTAGTTCGCGCTGAACTTTCTTGATTTTGTTGAGCTTCTCGGTAATATGGATTGGTAGACGGATTGTCCGTCCTTGCTGCGCGATCGCACGAGTAATCGCTTGACGAATCCACCAGTAAGCATAAGTCGAGAACTTATATCCCCTTGTTGGATCGAACTTCTCTACACCCCTTTCTAAACCAAGGGTTCCTTCCTGAATTAAATCGAGAAACTCCATGTTCCGCTTTTGGTACTTTTTGGCGATCGCAACTACTAAGCGCAAATTCGCCTCAATCATCTTTTGCTTCGCCCGCTTCCCTTGGCGTACAGTCTGATCGAGATCAGTTTCTGGCTGATTTACATGTAGCGCCCACTCGGATAAAGTCGGTTCGCGCTGTATTTTTTTTGCTAAAGCTTCCTTGGCTTCAACAAGTACCATCATTTGCTGTACCTGCTTCCCAAAAACAATCTCTTGCTCGCGGGTCAACAAAGGTACGCGACCAATCTCACGCAAATAGGTTCGCACCATATCAGCCGTGAATTTGGCGTTGGAGTTTTCGGCTGGGATTTTAACGGTAGGCATTTCTTGCGCTGTCCTCTACTCCGTAAACACAATGAAACTTTTAAATCGAATTACACAAAAAACGGGAAGGCTATTAATATTTCACGCAGCTAAGGAAACTAAAAAAGACTATCATCTAATAAAGGAGTTGCTAAGACAAGCGATTCCCCTGATAAGTTCCCTTACCTTCCCACATTCCAATTTCTTAGAAGCACGCTGGATCTACTTTTTGTGAATCATTTGCTACAGGCGGTTTGCCCGGTGGTAATAGAAGTGCTGAATTTCTGTTATCCCTAAGTCGCTAGCGGCGACAACTTGATAAATACGAAGTCAGTATGAGTTCTGCTTATTTAATATTACGACAAATCTTGTCGCAAGTAAAGTAACATCGATAAAACTTTTAATTATAGTCCAAAAAGGTTTGTTTGCCAAAAAAAAGAAAATTTTTAATGGCGATTTACTTTAGTCACTATATATATAGTGACGTGAAAAGCCTTCTTTAAAGCACTTACAGGTAGCCGGATAACCGTACAGTTATGCTTTGCAGATGGAGGGATGTCACGAAAAAAGTAAATTCCGGAATTGGTACTGGTGAACTTGTAGTTGACAATATTTTACACTCGCAATTTACAATAACCATTCTTGCTGTTATTGATGGGAAACTTCTCTGTCCACAGATTGGTTTAGCATAAAAACAGTTCCAACTAAAGGTACTATTCAATCAAATGATGCTCATAGCCTCGTTTATATGGCTCACTACAGCAGACGCAATGGGCACTTAGGTGACTTTTTTTACCGTATGAAGTTCGATTTTTACAGGTGATAGTACCAGACCACTTAAAAAGTCTTTCAAAGAAGTGCGACTCAACCATGCTCAAAACCTTGGCTAGCAAAATAGTTCCACACCTGACGCGCAGAAACGAAGCGTCCATATTCAAAATACCCTGCTGTTATATATAAAGATACCTAAATAACTACCATTCCACAACCGCGCATCCCGAAGACTTTTGTTAAAGAACGCACAATCGAGCTTGTTGTAGTCAAATACTGCTGGGTTAACTCCTAATACAGTTCGGTTAATGATTTTGATTCCCCAACTCCCCTTCAAAAGCAGGGCTAAAAGCCTCTCAAAGTCCCCTTTTTAAGGACAGGGCTGTTTCACTTTTCAGAGAACTATCTAGCACATGGTACTGTAAGGGCGCTCTTTACCCCGCCCCTACGACTAACCTAAATTCAAACGAAAAAACAAGACTTCGGCGATTTTTCGATAAAGTAGGACTTACGCAAAAAATCTCCCAAACCCGCTATTTACTCCGTGCCCTCTGTGTCAATACTGCGTAGGTTTTGGATTATTCGTAGGTTGGGTGTAGCGCAGCGTAACCCAACAAAAGCCTGGAAATGTTGGGTTCCACTCCGTTCCAACGGCAGGTGCTACAACGGGGGGAACCCCCGCAACGCACTGCCTCCCCAACCTACGCTCATTTTATTTTTTGGCTTATCCAAGCAGTATTGCCCTCTGTGTCAGGAGTGGTAGCTCTTTTTGTCACTATTAGGTAAGTTTTATAAAGAATGAAATAGCCCTGCTCACTTCTACGAAGTCATTCTTTGCAAAGCTTGATATAAATCTTGGGTAACTGCTTGCCTTGTGGCTTGACGGTCTTTTTGATACATTTCCCATTGCTGCGTCATTGAAATAGGTTCTCCCACTGTCACTAAAGACTGTCGCCAACCTAAACGAGGACGACCAGGAAGTTTACGATCTTGAATGCGCGACATCATGTCATACATGAGCATTCCCATTTCCGCAAAGCGTTCAACAGTCGGCTTATCTTTAACATAGGTTCCCGTTACGGCAACAAAACTCTCGACTATTCGCATATGCCGCATTCGCAAATCTGCCTCTACCGCTACCCAGTCGGCAAGTCCGCGTGTTAGCGGTGGTAATGTATTTAAATCGGGCAAATCACTCCGGTAAATATAACCCCACCCCACATCTTCTAAACGGCGACAGCGGTCGATGGCATTTCCCTGCGGTTGAATATTAAAATAATGTTCAGCAACGCTCAAAGCCTTGTCTTGCAATCGGTGTAGGCGAGCAATTAGTATCTCATTTGGGTTTGTCGATGTATCAATAACGCTGTCATCGAAACTTTGATGATAGTAACGTTGATAAAACTCTTCCATCTGCGATAATAAATTTTCAGCAATTAATAGCAAACGGTCGTAGTAAGCTTCTTCACGGCTACCGCTATGATTCGATTGGCTTGAAGGTTGGTCTGTCAAGCCGCTATCAGCTTCTAATTTACTCAACAACCAATCGAGTTTTTCCCAAGGTGGGTTTATGTAACTATATTGAATGCTAATCGGTACAATAAATACCTCTTCTGAACGATGTGCCTTAAGCAAATCTTCAACACACCAAAACCCCAGTTGAGCAACACCAGGTTCGAGGATGCTGACAATCCCACTATGACCGTTAGTAGCACCTTCAGGAGCAACAGCTATTGGCATTTTACTATTAATAAATAGCTCGCGTGCGGTTTGCATTGCTTGCTTGTCGATTCTTTTGCCTCGACGAATGGGGAATCCACCCAGACGCGAGAAAATCCAGCCTAGCCAGTCCCCAGCCCACACCGTCATACCTCGGTCGTAGATAAAGTGACTGTGGATTGGTTGTTGTAGAGGAATTCCCAGTTGACGTGCCACTTTTGGAACAGCATGGGAAAGTAAGTAGAACATTGACAACGGGTCATCTACTTCAGAATGGCGAAAAGCCAACAAAAAGCGAACTTTACCTGTTTGAAATTGTTGGTATAACTTAGCTAACGTTTCAGCGTTTTTCGTTTCAAAGCGAGTAATCCCCGCAGGTAGCCAAGGTCGAAGTCGGAAGCGCTGTATAATCGGAAACGACCATTGAGTGAGTTGGCGGATAAAGGGGTTAAATTTGGGGGGAATGAATTTTAATGGTGGTTGGGCGCGGCTAATTTCTTCAGGCAAGGTGTGTTACTCCAAATATTGCGTGTTAGCAATGTAATAAATAAGCCATTGCATTCACGTTTAAAGCAAGACCCGAATATTGAAATATCAGGTTTTCTGGGAATATATACAATAATTGTAGAATTTTGCCCGAATATTTTTTGGTTTAATTGAAAACAAAATAAATGAAAAACCCGGTTGATAAAAACCGGGCT
>JANNFJ010000124.1:0-1906 GCA_031379725.1 Calothrix sp. OTE_75_metabat_31 | reverse complement strand
GTCCCGACTCGCTGTTTATTGCGTTGGTAACAGCGGTGTTTGTTGGTGCTGTGTTTACAATTCAAGTAGCACGAGAATTTATTACCTTTGGTGCTGGAAATATTGTTGGTGGAGTTTTGGCAGTAGCACTAACACGCGAATTAACACCCGTTTTGACTGCTGTGATTATTGCTGGACGAGTTGGTTCGGCATTTGCAGCGGAAATAGGTACTATGCGTGTAACCGAGCAAATCGACGCGCTTTTGATGTTAAAAACCGATCCAATTGATTATCTTGTTATTCCTCGCGTTTTAGCTTGCTTACTAATGCTACCAATTCTGACGTTACTATCGTTGGTGACGGGGATGTTTGGCGGATTTTTGATTGCCACTAATGTGTATAATCTTGCTGATACAATATTTCTAGACTCAGTTAGAAGCTTTCTGAATATCTGGGATATTCTCAGTGCCATGTTTAAAGCCAGTTTTTTCGGCGTTTTAATAGCTGTAATTGGTTGCAGTTGGGGATTGACAACAACAGGAGGAGCCAAAGGGGTGGGACAATCAACTACAACTGCTGTTGTTACAGCTTTGTTAATGATTTTTGTCTTTAACTTTTTCCTTTCTGCGGTCATGTTCCAGGGGCAGGGTAGTGCTTTTAAATAATAGGGGGTAGGGAAAGTAAACGACAGTTTAAACGAAGTCAAATAATCTCTGCAAGTGAAAGTATTAATTGTCGTTTTCACCGAATCCGGTACAAAATATCAGGAAATGCAAGTTAAATGTCCAGCGCCTTAGTAATCGTTTTTGATTACGCATTAACGACTAGAATGATTAAATATAAATTGAGTCGGTTATAGCGTTTTGGGTTGTTGCCCCACATATGTAAATATATTTCCACAGATACTCAATAATGGACGGGGATACCCCGCCCCTACATTTTATATCCTATGACTACTTCAACTACACCGGATTTATTATCTACAATCGAACTCAAGCCAAGTTATAACATACCCCTGGTTTTAGTTGTGGCTGCAATTCCCGTGCTTTTCGTACAGCCGATTGTTGGTGGAATAATTGCCATACTGGGGTCATTCTTAATGATTCAAGCGGTAATGATTCGCTTACAATTTACAGCCACCGATTTAGATGTATATCGTGGTGAAAAGCTCCTCCGTCGCTTTCCTTACCGAGAATGGGAAAATTGGGAGATATTCTGGAATCCCGTCCCCATTTTGTTTTATTTTAAAGAAGTTAAAAGCATCCATTTTTTACCAATTATATTTGACCATAGCACCTTAAAAGCTTGTTTAGAGGAACGTTGCCCTCGAAAAATGTAGAGGTTGTTGAGACAAGTTAGACTTGACTTTACCTCGGAATTAAGAAATTCTGATTAATTGCCGTGACAACTCCATACACTGAAACCCTTTGGGGTACAGTGTAGGCTTCTCAAGAAATTAAGAAGCGTGTCATTAGTCTGAGTAGCTCGTCATACCAGAGTTACTACGTTTTTTGAGAATATATAGGCACTTCAATGTATAGGTCTGGTAAGCCGAATTCTCACGCATTGAACACTGCGGGTGGTGATTAAACATTGTTCTGGAGCAAGGACGAAGTGTTGCTACTTTAAAACCTCAAAAAACATTGACGAAGAAAACCACCCATAAGGGATGAACTCAATATTTAGTTCAACAACAACAAAACAATGAAAGTATTAGTTATCAACAAACATGGTCAACCGCTAATGCCAACATCATGCAGAAGAGCCAGGTTACTTTTATCTTCAGGAAAAGCCAAAATTGTTGGGCGTGACCCTTTTACTATTCAATTAAATTACGGTTCTAGTGGTTATAAACAAGAAGTAAAACTTGGAATTGACGCTGGTTATCAACATATAGGATTTAGTGCAATTACTGAATCACATGAAT
>JANNFJ010000079.1:0-1936 GCA_031379725.1 Calothrix sp. OTE_75_metabat_31 | reverse complement strand
TGTAATGCTGACCGGACAACCTTAGCGGGGTCGATAATACCAGCAGCGATTAAGTCCTCAAATTCACCTGTAGCGGCATTGAAACCAATATTGAGGTCTGATTCGCGGACGTGGGCAACGATAACTGTACCTTCTGCTCCAGCATTATCAGCCATTTGGCGTAGGGGTGCTTCGAGACTGCGGGCAACGATATCAGCGCCGATTTTCTCTTCGCTATCAAGTCCCGATCTAATTTCTGCGACTTTTTTGGACAAGTAAATCAAAGTTGTGCCGCCACCAGGAACAATGCCTTCTTCCACAGCTGCTTTAGTAGCATTTAATGCGTCTTCAATCCGCAATTTCCGGTCTTTTAATTCGAGTTCGGTCGCAGCACCGACTTTAATTACAGCAACACCACCGGCAAGCTTGGCGATACGGCCTTGTAATTTTTCTTTATCGTAGTCGGAGTCGGTGACTTCAAGTTGCTTGCGAATTTGACTAATCCGCTTTTGCAAATCATCTTGATTGTCACCAGCGGCTACAATTGTGGTGCTTTCTTTATCGATGGTGATACTGCGTGCGGTTCCCAACATTTCCAATGTTGCTGTATCCAAGTTCAAACCGATTTCTTCAGAAATCATTTGTCCTTGGGTGAGAACAGCGATATCTTCTAACATGGCTTTGCGACGTTCGCCAAAACCAGGTGCTTTGATGGCGCAAATGTTTAATACACCTCGCGCTTTATTGACAACCAAAGTTGCCAGTGCTTCACCTTCGACATCTTCAGCAATAATTAGTAATGGTTGACCTAAACGGGCAACTTTTTCCAAAATCGGTACTAATTCTTGGATATTACTAATTTTTTTGTCAACGATTAGGATGCGAGCGTTTTCAAACTCAACTGTCATCCGTTCGTTGTTAGTGATGAAGTAGGGAGAAATATAACCCCGGTCGAGTTGCATCCCCTCGACTACTTCGAGTTCGGTGGTAAGAGATTTCGATTCTTCAACGGTAATTACACCATCTTTGGTGACTTTTTCCATTGCCTGTGCCAGCATTGCACCGACTTCTTCATCGTTACCAGCGCTAACTGTGGCAACTTGAGCGATCGCACTGCCGGATACTGGTTTAGCGATCGCAGCAATTTCTTTGACAAGAAATTCGATCGTCTTGTCAATACCGCGCTTGATGCTAATCGGGTTAGTACCCGCAGCCACGTTCTTCAAACCTTCATGAATCATTGCCTGCGCTAACACAGTCGCAGTTGTCGTACCGTCACCGGCAACATCCTTAGTTTTCGAGGCTACTTCTTGAAGCAGACGCGCCCCAGTATTTTCGAGGGGGTCTTCTAATTCAACTTCCTTGGCAACGGTAATACCATCGTTAACAATTTGGGAACCACCAAACTTTTTCCCTAAAAGCACATTGCGCCCTTTGGGACCCAATGTAATTTTCACAGCATCTGCCAAAGCATTAATACCCCGTTCTAAGGAGCGCCGCGATTCATCATTAAATGCTACAATCTTCGCCATATTTTAATTTTTAATTTCCTACAATAGACAATTTAGCACTCAACGTTAAAGAGTGCTAAGGAGTAAAAACCGTCAGATACAGATAAATCTCAAAAAAATGATTACTATACAGTGGAAGCTCAGGCATGATTAGCAGTAGTGGTTGATTCGGGAGATGAATATAAACGCATTTCTTCAGACTCTCGGAATTGCTGAACCCAGCAGCACCGGCTGGTTGGCAGTAGTGTTTACCTTTTTATCGGCTTGGGTTGTAACTTGGCGCTTTATTCCTACGGTTCGCAAATTTGCCCTGCGAGTTGGCTGGGCTGACCAACCAAACGCACGGCGACTTAACCGCGAACCGTTGCCAAATGCAGGGGGTTTAGCTATCTATACCGGCGTAATTGCCGCGATGGTACTGGCTACTTTGCTGCGCCCAATTGAAG
>JANNFJ010000045.1:0-6496 GCA_031379725.1 Calothrix sp. OTE_75_metabat_31 | reverse complement strand
ATATGCGTGTTTAATTGTTTGGTTCTAGAGCAGAGGACTGGCTACGCATCCAGTGGTAGGTTCTTTAACATTTGCCGTGAACATAGCATACGCTGAGTCTGGTCAACTAATCCTAAAAATTCAAGACTTCCAGACCTGCTGGAAGCCCCGTACCTTCAGGTCGGGGTTGCTGACACTAGTACAAGATGGTTTTAAACTATATTATTTTACCTGTTATTAAGTTGACATGTATAAAATATACAATTTGTAACCCTAGTAAAATCCTCATATTTCCGCAAATTTCTAATTCGGTAGTGCCTTAGTGCTGTAGTGCTGTAGGTTGGGTGTAGCGGTAGCGGAACCCAACATTTTCGACAATAGTTATTATTGTTGCAAATATTTAAAATTATTAACTGTCTTTTCCTCGCAGCGTTAGCAAAGTGTAAACGGGATGCTCTGGGTGTAAACTAGCAAAAATGTTGGGTTATGCGATCGCTTGACTTTCAAGACAGTCGCTACCAACTACAAGCTACTATTTCTTAAAACTATGCGGTATATCAAGGATTCTGTCGAAATAAAAAAGCAGATAGTAGAATTTGCCTTAGCGAAAACGCTGTGGTTGGATACAGAGATAGCTGATTGCTTTACTAATGCTCCCAGATTATCTTTGATTCAAGTATTGGCTGTATTTGATGATTCTACAGGTGAACATGCTTATCTTTTCGATGTATTAGATAAACCCGATTTGGCTGATTTTTTCATCAATCAAATTATGCTAAATCCCCAAATCGAAAAGGTATTCCATAACGCTAGCTTCGATTTAAAATATTTAGGGCAAAAATTCGCATTAAATATTACTTGTACTCTCAAATTAGCAAGAAAGATTAAACACAAATTATCAGTTTCTAACTTAAAGCTAAAAACATTAGCTGTTGAACTTTGTGATTTTTCACACGTCGATATAGAAGAACAATCAAGTGACTGGGGAAAGCGTCCGCTGACTCAAAAACAACTTAAGTATGCAGCAATGGATACAGTCTATTTAGCTGCTGTACATCGCTGCTTACTAAAACACTCTAATTTGGAAACTGTAAGCAATATATTTAATATGCCATCTCATGATTTAAAATAACCATCAATCCAAGGCAATACATCTATAATGACTATAATTTGGGCTTAAAGATTCTTCGCTTCCAGAATGACAGCAGTGTTATTACGAAAGTGAAATGCTCTCGTAACGTGTCTCTTTGGGACTCAGTGAAACCCAACATTCTTTTTTATAAATTTTGCTTCTGTAGATAGGTTAATAATTAAAGCAATTTTTATTTTAATCGATTACGTCGGTAGGGGCGCAAGGCATTGCGCCCTCTTTATTGCAGCGTTATATGTTGTATAAGGGCGAGGAGACTCTGCCCCTACTTACCTCATGCAGATGAGAACTACTATATTGTTTTAATTGAACCAAATTTATTTATAATTATTACTGGGAATAGTTGGATTTGGTTGATGATTTAAAGTTGCTTGATGTGTAACAACAAAAAAGCTTCCAGTCGCTATAGCAATAAACACAGCAGCGACAATAAAGACATTTGTTTTTCGATTACTTAGTTTTCCTTGCGTGTAAGCGGAATTTGCTAAATTAACTTCACGTCTAGACTGTTCTAAAATTGATTGGAGAGCATTTATTTGTTCATCTTCAAGTTCTCTAAATCTATCTTGCCTAAAAGCAGTTTCTAAGATTTTTACTTTTTCTTCGGGAGATGCATGAGAAATTTCTCTTCTCACAATTTCATCAGGTGTTGGCTGATTGATAAGTTGCGGCGTAACTGAATAGTCTGATTTTATGATAGACGAATCATCTTGTTTGATTTCTTGTTTTGAATAGCTGTAAACAGTATTACTGCTTGGCTTAATTTGAATTTTGGGAATTAATTCATTGAACACGTTATTTAATTCCGTAGCTCTTAAATTGCTTGGGTGCTATAAACCTTGGAACAGACGCGATATATCGCGTCTCTACATCCCTCAGAACTTATGACATAAACCATTAGAATTCGGGTTTCGCAGAAGTTACCCGGATTCTTGTAACCTATTGTAATTTTTGACACAGACCACTTACTTGCCCAAGGTATTGAGTTCAAGTTGTAAATAAAGAGTTTCCACAGCAAAATAAATACACACTTCATTGATATAATCTGACTGCCGAAGCCACCAAGTGTGATTATTGGCAAACTTTAAATCAAGCAAAAATTTAGTATAGATAACGAACTTGTACGCTACGTAGATAAAATCCGTTATCCGAGGGATTAATCGATGGGATATGTAATTGCAACTGCGAATATGAAGGGTGGTGTGGGGAAAACAACCCTCACTGTCAATTTAGCTACATGTTTGGCAAAAAATCACGGTAAGCGGGTGTTAGTACTGGATTTGGATACGCAAATTAGTGCGACACTCAGCTTAATGTCACCTACCGAGTTTGCAAGTCGTCGCAAACAGCGCAAGACTTTTCGATATTTAATCGACCAAGTTATTGCTCCTGACGACCAGCCACAACACGAAATCAAGGATATTATTCAAAAGCAAGTTTGTAACGTTAATGGTTTAGATTTAGTGCCAGGTGATATTGACTTGTATGATGAGTTTGTCGTATCCGAACTTTTGCACCAGCAAGCAATTACTTTGGGTGAGAAAGATTTTGAAACTGTTTGGAATCGATTTGAACGAATTTTACTAGGTAAAATTTTAGAACCGATTCGTGATGAGTATGATTTGATTATTCTCGATTGCGCTCCTGGTTATAATTTATTGACACGTAGTGCATTGGCAACCAGTAATTTCTATTTGCTACCTGCGAAACCCGAACCTCTATCTGTTGTTGGGATTCAATTGTTGGAAAGACGCATTGCTCAGTTAAAAGATAGCCACGAACAGGAAGCAAAAATAGATATTCAAATGCTGGGAATTGTGTTTACGATGTTTAGTAATAATTTGCTAAGTGGCAGATATTATAAGCAAGTAATGAATCGCGTTTATCAGGATTTTGGCGATACAAAAGTTTTTAAAAACCAAATTCCCGTAGATATGAATGTTGCCAAAGCAGTTGATAGTTTTATGCCTGTGGTGTTGAATAACCCTCAGTCTGCGGGTTCTAAGGCTTTTGTACAGTTAACGCAGGAGTTATTGCAGAAACTTTAGGAGTTAGAATGTTTGAAACTGTTAGTTTCTTACTTTTTCTTAATTAAGCAACTTTGTTATTGTTTATAGCGTTTCTCAACCTACTGAGGTATGGCCATTTTACACCAAGATAAGGGCGCAATGCCTTGCGCCCCTACACGCCCCTACATATGTATCTCAACTGGTTGGGAATGCTATAACTGATTAATCCATTTTTAATGGATTTTCGCTATTAGACAGGGATTGATAATCACTGTCGGGCATTAATCGAAGTTTAATAATCTAAGTGTACTAAATATCCATTTTATAAACAATTATGGTATTACAAGACCACTTTCACCCTCCCCTCTCGTTACGTCGTCACTGGCACGCTTTCCACAATGCTTGGGCAACTTATATTGCATCTGATTTGAACGCTAAATTGCCCGAAGGTTATTTTGCCGAACCAAATGTACAGTTTGGTATTGAAATTGATGTAGCTGCTTTTGAAGAAATGCCAGAATTTGAAGAGGGTAGAGTAATTTATTTGCCCATAAATCAAGATAATTGGATTCCTTCACCTCCCTCGCAAAGTTTACACTTTCTGCCAACAAGTGAAGCAGTGGAAGTTAGCATTTTTAATACCGAAGGTGGGCCAATTTTAGCAGGGGCAATCGAATTAGTTAGTCCTGCCAACAAAGATAGGTCATCGCATCGTTATGCTTTCGTTTCTAAATGTGAAACATATTTACGACAGGGAATCGGTTTGGTAATTGTTGATGTTGTGACTGGCAGAAAAGCAAACCTTCATGATGAGTTGTTAAATCGAATTACGGGGGGGATTGCATTATCTTTTAATAGCGACTTATATGCAACTGCTTACCGAGCAATTGAACGAGATGGACAACCGAATCTTGATGTTTGGCAAGAGAAAGTCATAGTTGGGGGTGCATTACCAACTTTGCCTTTGTGGTTGCGGGGTAATAATTGTTTACCTGTTGAGTTGGATAATATTTATCAACGTACTTGTCGAGAACAGCGAATTAGTGTTAGTAGTAGTGCTTAATATAGCGTTTCTCGACCTACTGAGGTACAGGCATTTTACCCAAGATAAGGGCGCAATGCCTTGCGCCCCTACAGATGTACCACACAAGCGCCTGGGAACTGCTATAAGCTTATGTTGAAATATTTTAAGTTACTTCATATTTTAAATGTTGGGTTACGCTACGCTATCCTACGGGAACGCTAAGAGCGAACACCCAACCTACAATTCTACTTACAGCGATTAAACTGATTTCTTCTGTGCTAAATTCCAAGAACGTCCCTGACAACTGACAGAACCATCTTGAATATCAACACCAAACATTTGACGCATTATTTCTGCTGCTTCCTGTCTCTCCTCATTGCTAAGAAAATCCTTGTCTTTGAAACCTGCCCGGTAACGTTTTCCTTCCCCACCAGCTTTAACAAAGCGCTGTTTTCCTACTGTGAGTATTTCCTGAAATCTCGAAAATAGTTGCTTTTGTGCTTCTGACCATTCGTTCATAACTACAACCCCCAGTTTGGTGGGACAATATCACCGTTTTGTAAAATCATGGCTATTGATAACACAGTACTTGGAGTATTGATATACCAATTACCACTATTTTCATCGTAAAAGCTATTTTGAAGCAATTCCAAAACTTCTAATGCACTAATTATTAAATATTGTGTCTCACTCGGTTCCATTTATAATTCAATTTTAACTAAACCTTGGTAATTTTACCGAAAACCTGATTCAAATTTGCAAATAGTAATGCCAAATTAGGATCTGTCACTTCTTTGTTAAATTCAGTCGTTGTGTTCTATTCTAAGCATTTAATCAAAAGTCCCTCTCCGAAGTAGAGAGGGACAGACTTTATTAAAAGCGTTTATCAGGGAGAGGTTAAAACTCTCCTATTAGTGCTGGTACACAACGTTCGCAAAGTAAGGGATGTTCGCTAAATTCTCCGACATGAGTCGAGTAATTCCAACAGCGATCGCATTTCTCCCCTTGTGCATCCGCCACCCCAATTCCCCAACCTTCACTCAAGGAATTGTATTTCAATCCTTCAATTGCTTGTGCTGAATCTAACATTTCAACTTGGGAGGTAATAAATAAATAACGCAGTTCATCGACATTATTACTGCTACCATCTAGTGCTATTACTGAAGTCCGTAGTTGCTCATCAGCTACGTACAATAAAACTTTAGCTTCTAGTGACGAACCGATTTGTTTATCGACCCGTGCCTGTTCGAGAACCTTGTTAACATCGTTACGGATGTCGCGGAGTTTTTCCCAGAAAGTCGCTAATTCAGGATTTTGCCATTGAGTATCCAATTTTAACCAACCTGCTTCAAACACCGATTTATAGGGTGTTTTGTAGGGGAGGAATTGCCAGATATCTTCAGCAAGGTGAGATAATACAGGCGCGATCGCACGAGTCAAATTTTCCAGCGCATAGTATAACACCGTCTGAGTACTGCGACGGCGGAAGGAATCGGGAGAACTGATATACAACCTATCCTTAGCGATATCGATATAGAAGTTCGATAAATCCACCACGCAGAAATTTTGCACCGTTTGGAAAAAGCGGAAGAATTGGAAGCTTTCAAAAGCTTCTGTAATTTCCCCAAATACCTCCGTCATCCGGTGCAGCATATAACGGTCAACTGCGGGTAAATTATCGTATGCCACCAAATTCGTTTCGGGGTCGAAATCGTGCAAATTACCTAATAAAACCCGCGCCGTGTTGCGGATTTTACCGCGAATATCACCCAATTGCTTGATGATATTCTTACCGATGCGTTGGTCAGAAGTATAATCGACCGACGATACCCACAACCGCAAAACGTCCGCACCATAGGGGGGTTCATCTTTCTGATTTTTGCCACCGTTGATAATGCTATTCGGGTCGAAGACATTACCCAGCGACTTACTCATCTTGAAGCCCTTTTCGTCGAGGGTAAACCCGTGCGTCAAAACCGTTTTATACGGCGCACAATCATTTACCGCCACACTAGTCAGCAAACTCGACTGGAACCAACCCCGGTGCTGGTCGGAACCCTCCAAATATATATCCACAGGATATCGCAACTCGTCCCGCTGCTCGGCCACAGCTGCCCACGACGACCCCGAATCAAACCAGACATCCATCGTGTCGCTACCTTTGCGGTACTTTCTACCGTTATTGCGGTATTTTTCTGGTAACAATTCCTCAACCGACAATTCCCACCAAGCATCCGAACTCTTCGCTGCAAAAATATCCCGAACGAAATTGATAGTTTCCTCGTTCAATAAAGGCTCATTCGTTTCCTCATCATAGAACACAGGAATCGGCAC
>JANNFJ010000027.1:0-10545 GCA_031379725.1 Calothrix sp. OTE_75_metabat_31 | reverse complement strand
TAACCAATAACCAATAACTACTAACCACTAACGAACTACAAATGATTCCTTGATTGATACAACTTCTTGGGGTTATGATTTGACACAGACACAGACACTATAAAATCAGCCTTACCAAATCGATTTGGTGTTTTCAATGCGAATAACTTGCCCAACTCCAGGTCGCCCACCGCGATTTATGATGTAAAAGGCATTATCGGGGCCAATAGTCAAGGCGCATGGAGAAACTAACACGTCACCATCCAAGATAGTTGTGCGAGTGCCATCAGCAGCTATCTTGACTAACGAACCTTCTTGTTTGCCTTTCCAGCCTGATTGATTCAGATGCTGCAAAGCGTATAAGTTGCCTTCGGCATCAAAAGCTAAATCAATTAGTTGGGTCAAACCATCCGCAAAGACTGTTACTTCTCCGTCAGCATCGATTCGGTAGATTTTTGCTCCACCTTCTGGAAATGGGAAACCAGTAAACGTGCTGACGTAATAAGCTTTATCGGGGCCTTTAACAACGCCTGTAGGGACTGGTGCGATCGCAATTTGCGATGGTCGCGCATCACGATAAGCATCTGGTGGTGGGGTATGTCCTTTGTCAAAATTTTCAGCGTTAAAGCCCGGAAAGATTGGATTAGTTAATAATTGCTGCGGAAGGACTGCGGTTAGTTTTAGTCCACTTCCTTCCGTACTTATGCTGAGTATATCATTAGCACCTGCATCAACTATAAGAAGTTTTTGTGAAGCTTCGGCTTCGTCTATGAAGAAGGCTAAAGGATTACTAACTATATCGTTGCCGTCAGGATTATAAGTTAGTTCGTACTCAGCAATGTCCGCAATTACATTCCAAGAATTAGTATCAAAATCAACAACGACCATTTTCCCTAAGTCGGTGTTACCCAGGATATTGCGAAACTCTGGATTCGCTGCATAGCCAATTAGCACATAAGGTGTACCTTTGGCATCAAATTTGATATCGTGGGGCCCCGCTGCTCCTGTACCATCAGGAAATGCGACTGAAGGTAGTCCGGTTACTACAGGTGTAACTATATTGTTTTCAATTCTTGCGATCGCGCCGGTTGTACCGTAATGTAAATTCCCTTGACCGCTAGCCGATGGAATCGATGCCCCATTTCCTCCTGTTCCTGATATGGCAACATAAAGGCTACCATCGGGACCAAAGCAAAGCCCTTTGGGACTATTTAGACCATCAGCAAGGACTGTAAATGATGTGGCAATCGGTTCTTTAAGTTTCATATTTATTGGTTTTTTTGGTGTAAATATTACACGATAAAATACAGCAAATAGCGCTACAAGGCTTTGGGCCTCGTAACGACGGTGGGTATTCGCTCGTTATGGGAGTTAAAAAATAACATTGATATTATTTAGTAATTAGTAGTTGATATTTTGTTGATTTTGTGCAGATGATTAACCTCCAATGATTATATTTTCTTTTCAAGAGTAAGGTTCGTAGTTGGGCTACCCTGCGCGAATAGCCCTTAAATTGCAGTTTTTTAAGATGCGCTAAAGCACAACTACGAGCCTTTTACAGCTAACGACAGCCCTCGAATTCTAGTTTTTTAAGATGCGCTAAAGCGCAACTACGAACCTAGTTACTCATGGCAAATTCTTCTTTTTTAGGCTGCGGGATGTAGCTCATACCGCGATTGAAGGCTTCTAAATTACCTGCTTTAGCTTCAGTCAAACGCTTGATATTCATGCTCTCTGCACCAAAATCTTCGATTTGAAGTTTGCCGTGAGGTAGTTGCTCGCCCTGTTTCCAGAAGGTGATACGATGCAAAATAAAACCAGATGCATCGGGGTCGCCGAAAGCGTGCGATGCTGGAATCAACATGCTTGGACAGCGTTGATAATAATTAAGTTCGGGATAGAAAAATTCATGCTCGATTAGATGCCAATTGCTAATAGCTTGCGATCGCAATGTCACCTTCACTTTTTGGTCATACTCGTCGCAATAATCACCTTCGGTCATCGAGACTTCGCCATCTGGACGTAACAAATGTGCCCAATCATTCATGTTACGCAGGTCGGATAGATACTCGATGCCGACTTCTAAGGGAGCATCAACATAAATGGTGTCAGCATCAATGAAGTGATTGCCCTTCGCAGCAGCTTTTAGCCCTGCTTTACGTTCCAAATTACCTTTAAGCGAACGGCATTCGGAAGTATGCACAGTATGAATACCTTGCATAATCATCTGAGTTTGTCGCTTGGGATCGACAAAACTCAACCAGTGGAAGTATACACCTTTTTCTTTGGTTCCGGGTTCAACGTAGTCGCTAGGGAATAGTAAAACCGGGTAAACTTGATAATATTTTTGATATTCTAGTCCGCAATGCCATTCAATTCCTTGAAACAGCGGGTTTTCAAGCTTTTTGACATGATAATAGAGGTCTTTGTGATAACCGGACGCAGTACCCCGCCAGGTATTTTCATCCATTTGCTCTTTCATCCGACTGTAGAGCGTCCACTCGTCCAAATTTTTCAGATTGCAAAGATAGTCGAACACAGCCTCTGGAGATGCGGCAATGTAAGCAGATGTTGCGAACGTATTTCTTTCCATTTTTCACCCTCTAATTAATTTTCTTTTTTCTCTTTATGGTTCATCAGCGCTCTCTGGCTTATCCCCATCAATTAACACTAACCATCTGCTTGTTCTTCAATATACGAGCATTCTTAATTCTGTCTTCAGCTAACTGCATCGCTGCCGCATTCGTCGTAATTCCTTGTTCCTGGGCACGAGCAAAAATTTCCAATAAAGTTTCGTAAATATTCTCAACTTGTTGAAAAGCTTTCTCTTCGTTATAACCAATCATTTCGTTATAAACATTAATCAAACCCCCTGCATTAATTACATAATCGGGACTATAAAGAATCCCTTTATCAGTAAGCATTTGCCCGTTAATTTGTTCTTGCCCTAACTGATTATTGGCTGCACCAGCAATAATCGAAGCGCGAATTTTAGGAATTGTTTGGTCGTTGAGAATCCCACCCAATGCACAGGGAGAGAAAATATCAACGTTTTGAGAATATATTTCTTCGGGTGCAACAACTGTAGCCCCATAAAGGCGCTTTACTTCTTCGCTTCTTTCGGGACTTATATCAGTTACAAATAATTTAGCACCATTTTCGTACAAATGCTGACAAAGATTTTTGCCTACGTTTCCCAACCCTTGTACGGCAACTCTCACACCTTCCAAAGACTGTGTTTTTAGCTGGAAGGAAGCAGCAGCTTTCAAGCCTAAAAATACACCCCATGCCGTAACAGGAGCTGGCCCGCCGGATTTTTCTTCGACTCCAACTACATGTTTGGTTTCTTGACTGATTGTTCTGACATCTTCGGGGGTCAGATTAACGTCTTGCCCTGTGATAAAGCGACCGTTCAAGCTTTCGACGAATCTTCCGTAAGCTCTTAATAAATCGTCGGTTTTATGTTCAACTTTGGAAATAATTACAGCTTTTCCACCGCCAACAGGAATATTCGCACAAGCCGCTTTATATGTCATGCCACGACTCAAACGCAATGCATCTTTTAATGCTGCTTCCTCATTGACATAAGGATACAATCGTGTAGCACCCATTGCCGCACCTAAACTTGTGTCATGAATCGCAATAATTGCTTTGATGTCTGGGTCTTTACCATGACAAAAAACTACTTGCTCGTGACCCATTTCGCCGACATTTTCAAATAAATTCACCCGATTATTCCTACTTTATAATTGGTTAATTGTTAGCGGTCATTTGTCAGTTGCCAGTTGTTGGTGGTCAGCGGTTAGTTATTAACGGTCAATAGATATTGATGACCACTGACTACTAACCACTGACCATTGACTACTAACTAAACATTTGGAAAAGAAAGCATTGCTGATTTTTTAGCAGGGGTAGCCTTAATACCTTGTGCTGCTAAACCTTGGTTACGTCCTTTTGATGGTGCAGGACGGTCGGGATCGATAATGACATCAATAACGAAGGGGAGAGGAGATGTCATTGCTTGGGTTAGTGCTGCTTCAATGTCAGCTTCATCTGTGATGCGTATTCCATCTGCACCCATACCACGTGCAATCATTGCGAAGTCGGTTTCTGGCATGGTGGCATCTGCACCAGTCATTCCTAACATTTTCATACCTTGGTGGCACATGTTATATCGGGCATCGTTGAGGACTACCCACACTGCCGGAATTTGGTATTTAACTGCGGTGTTGATTTCGTTGTTCATCAACATGGAACCATCGCCAACTATGGCAACAGCTTTACTATTACTTGATTGTGCTGCACCAAGAATTCCAGCTACCGCATGACCCATTGCTCCCACACCAGTACTTACCCGGTAGCGGTTTGCTTGGGAAAACCGTAATAAATGGGTTGACCAGGTAAAGGAGTTGCCGCACTCTGCCATCACTATGGCATCGCTACCTTCAACTATTATTTTCTGAATCCCTTGCATCAAAACTTCTGGCCGTACTAAGTCGCTGGTTCTTTCTTTGATTGGTTCGACTTCGGGGTTGGGTAATGTTCCAGATGTTGAACTTGACAAGTGCTTGGGCAAGCGTTTGAGTAGGGCTTGGACAAACAGCTTGATATCTGCTTGCACGGCAAATGTTTTGGAACTCGGATAAGCAACTCCAGGTACTTCGGGGTCAATGTCTACATGGATAAAGCCGCCTTCGGGAACCATTGCCAGGTTCCAGAACGATGTTGGTTCGCCCAGACGAGTTCCCAGTACGAGGGTGTGGAGGGGGGGCTGTTCTTGCATATATTGCATTACAGAACCATGTCCACCTAAACCTGTGACACCAACAAATTGAGGATGGTTTTCGGGGAAGATGCCTTTACCACGGGGGGAACACATGACCGCTGCACCTGTACGTTCGGCAAGTTCAAGGATGGAGGCTGCTGCGTGTCTGGCTCCGTAACCTAACCAAATCGCAAAGGGTGCTTCGATGATGTGGGAAATCGTTCTGGCGATCACATCTTCACTCGGTGTCATTAATGAGCTATGTACGCCGAGTTGGGGTAGTGTAATCTCATCAACTGGGCTGGTTTGAACTGCGGTAGGGATGCTCAAATGGGCGACAAAACCACCTTGTTGCCCCAATCCTAACGCCAATCTGCGGAAAATCTGCGGCAATTGTGCAGGTGATTCTACTGTAATTGCATAGTTAAATAAAGCCCCTGTGGTGAAAATGCCACTACTGGGTAAGGTGTAACTACTGGTTTCTTGAATTGCCCAGCGTCCTCGTTGTGGTGCGGAGGTACAAGCTGAGATGAAAATTACTTTAGCACCTTCACCACGAGCCGCAAATAAACCTGTGAGGGCGTTGGTAATACCGGGGCCTGCGGTGGTGAATACTACAACTGGACGGTCATTAGCAAGGTTTGCTTCAACTGCTGCAAATGCGGCTCCAGCTTCGTGACGAAAGTTGAGGACTGGAACTTTACTATTTGACATTGCACCCCATAGTGCTGCCATTGCACCACCCGCAACTCCGTAAGCGCTTTGCACTCCCAAGTCTTCTAACATTCGTGCAATCGCTTCGGCAACGTTAGATGGTGCGGCTGGTTCTACATTTACAGGATGTAAATTTTCTTTCTTCCGTTTTTGATAACTTTCTGTTGCTGCATCTATTGCCGCGTCAATCAATGGATTTACATAACTGTCGGTTAGAAAATCCTCTTGCAGCTGAGTGCTGGCTGTTGCAGATGCGATGTTGTCTAGACTCATTTTTATAATTTCCAATATCTTGCAGGAGACTTTGCTGGTCACTCAAGCTGCGATCGCAGCACTTACAGCTGTGAAAAGAAAGCAATACACAATGGCTGCGCTTCAAGAAAGCAATTTCTCACCGAGCTTGACTAACACTCTTGTACTACACCGAGAACTACGCTACTACTACCACCTTTACCTAAAATTTAACTTTTGTTAAGTGTGTTCTCATAGCAACAAGACTACAGAAGCTTAACACCTAGTTACAATGAATTTTCTTTCGATCGTGTTGACTGTTTTTTCTCTATCCTTATTATCTCCAAACACCCGCAATTCGTTACCAAGCATTGTTTTTATTAACTTCTACCTCTAGGCAGATAAAACCAGACACGTTCAGAGCCGATATGAGCCTAACTAAATAAGTATTTATACTTAAATTTTTCTGAAGTTCGCTTGAACTATGGATTTGAAAGCAGTAGATATTCAAGTGGCTGCAATACTGCTTTTGTTAACCCCTGTAGAGACGTTACATGTAACGTCTCTACAGGGGTTTCAGGTTTCGCAATTTTCTTAACCGAGCAGTATTGCAAGTGGCTGCACCCAGCAGCTGAAGACTGGAAGCTGTACTCTCTAATCCTAACCCGGTACTTCAAAATTCTCTGCTTCCAAAATCATTATCTTTGCGGAGATATAGTGTCTTCTCACTTTTTACTCCTTTTAGCAGATGACAAATCTACATACCATCTTTCCTGAATTAAAGCGTCCTCCTTTTGGCAGATGACAATGTAAAGTTTCTTGTAGTTAAATCTCATATGTAGATAAATACGACGGAGTAAACGATAAAAATTTAATTGTAATTTTTTTTAATTTAGGCTAAAGGTTAATTGCCATTGATACTCAATTTTTAAGGTGATGGTAGGCAGTATGAAGTTTTCGTGAAGTTTTTATGGTTTTACGAAAAATTAACGGCTAATTGTTGACTAATTCGATTTTGAGATTTGAGGTGAAACGTTTGCAACGGTCTTAGATAATTTCGATAGATGCTAATAGAATCGATACGTAAGTAACATTTTTGAAGCATAAACGTAAACAATTTAAGATTAATCTATTCACTTCGACCTATATTGCTTTTGTGAAGCTTTAATAAATCTATATTTTTAGCAGTGGCAACAAGTTATTTTGATTTGCGATATACTTTATTGGGAATTCACATAGGACTTATGTAATTTTTATTAAAAAAATATAACGAGTATTTATTGTTTCTAGATGTTAAGCTTATAGTAAGAAGATAGACTTAATGAAACATTGTGCAGTGAAATAAAATTGTTTAAATATATTTAACTGCACTACGTTTTAAAATCCTATTAATGGCTATGGTAATGAATATTACAAGGGGATAGGTGCTGTGAACTATAGCGACTATACATTAGTAGAATTTAATTCTTTGGGTGCGTCTAATTTAGAACAGATGTACAAGTATTCGCATTCTTTGATAAATCGCTCTACAGATTTAGCTTACTGTATAGACAAAAATGCACGTTTTTTATATGCGAATGAAGCGACATGTTCTACGACTGGATATTCTGGGAATGAGTTGATGTCGATGACAATGGAAGCTATAGATACTGAGCTTTGCGAAGAATCATGGTCGCATTCTTGGCAAACAATAAAACAAAATAAAAGCTATTCTTTTGTCTCGCGTTATCGAACAAAAACAGGTAAAATATTCCCAGTCGAAGTTAGAATTAGTTACGTCGATTATGAGGGAATTGAGTTTGGATGCGTTTTTGCACGTGCTACAGAAAATGAATCTACCTCAATTCAAAAAGATGTAAGTCAACCAAAATTTGATTTGAGCGAATCAACACAAGTATCATCCGAGTATGAAGCTAGCGTTGCTGAACTGGAAAAATCGCTCTGCGTGCTGCGTTCTACCCTCGAATCCACTGCCAATGGTATACTTGCAGTGAATTTTGAAGGAGAGATTCTCTGCTACAATCAGAAATTCGTGGATATGTGGCATTTGCCTAACGAGGTAAAAATAACGAAAGGATGCGATCGCGCCAAAGCTTATTTTGAGTCGCAAGTCAAATAACCGGAGTTATTTCGCCGGGCAGTATGGGAAATGCCAAGCGAAACCGAATTGGAAAGCTACGATTTGCTAGAATTGAAAGATGGTCGGATTTTCGCTCATTATTCAGAACCATATCGATTGAGCAACAAAATTATCGGTAGGGTATGGAGTATTTGCGATATTACCGAATCAAAACGAACCGAAGCAGCGTTAAAACTCAACGAATCAAGGTTTCGGACATTAGCGGAAACTACGGAAGCAACAATTTTCTTAGTTCAAGGCACACATATTTGCTATGTGAATCCAGCGGCAGAGACACTTACAGGTTATACCCGCAAAGAATTAACATCACAATTATCTTTCGATAACTTAATTAAATGTAAAAGAGTTCGACAAGTTAATCAAAGCAACGGAAATGATTCTTGCGAATACCAAGAAATACAAATTATCACAAAAAATGGCAGCTTGCTGTGGTTAGCTTGTACCGTTGCCACATTGAATGGCATGTTTGATTTTGGATCTGAATCGGTTCAATTGGTGACGGCGATTGACATTACCGATTACAAACAAGCTGAATCGGAACTATTCCAAGCACTCGAACAAGCAAAACGACTTAGCGAACTGCGGGAACGTTTCGTTTCTATGCTTTGCCATCAATTCCGGACTCCACTGAATGTCGTCTCTTTTTCTGCTGACCTGTTGCGAAGACATATCCACCAGTGGACAGAAGAGAAAAACCGATCGTATCTTGACTTAATTCAATCTGCTGTCAAAGAAATTGCTCACCTACTTGATGATATTTTATTATTTGGCAAAGCCGAATCGGCAAAATTAGAATATCAACCGCGCCGAATTGATGTAGAATCTTTTTGTCGAGATATTTTGGTACAAATACAGCTAGCAAGCGGCAATCAAAAATCAATTAACTTTATTTGCCGCAATCCCACGGCAAGTGCTTATTTAGACCCAAAGTTATTACAGCATATTCTAAATAATTTACTATCGAATGCAATTAAATATTCACCTGCCAGCACAGTTGTAAACTTGGAGGTAGATTATCAAGATGAAAACATAGTTTTCCAAGTCAAAGATAGTGGAATTGGAATTCCGGTAGTAGACCAAGAAGATATTTTCGAGCCATTTTATCGAGGCAGTAATGTCGAAGATATTACTGGCACTGGATTAGGACTCGCAATTGTGAAAATGCTTGTAGAGTTACATAAAGGGCAAGTTTTTATTAATAGCGAAGCCGGATTCGGGACTATTTTTACTGTCATACTGCCAAACACGGTCTCAAACAAATAGCCCAGTCATTTACAGTTGTTTGTAACACCTAACTTTAAGTAGATGCTAACAAGTCATATTTATTACCAAAAGTATTTTATATTTTCACAACCTCCCCAAACAAATTTTTTTAAATGTTTGGCTGTTGAAAGAGAGTAAAAGTCCTTATTTGTGAAGGCAGGGTTTTTTCATGATTTACAAAGAAAAAATTTAAAATCCCCATAGATTCAAACAAAACACTATGAGCTTTTAAATGAGGAAAAATGAAGAACCTCTGTTCCTACAAAAATAATACTCGCCATACAGGGTATTAACAGGATAAATATAAAATTTGCTCACTACTCTCGAAGTGTCTTCCAGACTATCACAAACGGATGTTACATAGCAACTGTTCTCCACAACATTAACATTTGTAGAAGTAAAATAAAATGCAGGATTCATCGAAAAAAATTCTTGTCATCGAAGATGACACAACCACCCGCAATATGTTTATTGACGCACTTGTAGCTGAGGGTTTCAATACAATCGGTGCAGAAAATGGCATTAGTGGCATCCGAGCAGCACAAGAATATTCACCAGACTTGGTAATTTGCGATATCATGATGCCGAGTCTTGATGGTTATGGTGTTTTAGCAGCGCTACGCCAAGACCCCGCAACTGCGATTATTCCATTTATTTTTCTGACTGGTAGCGGCATGAAGACTGAGGTTCGCAAAGGAATGGAACTCGGAGCCGATGATTATCTTACCAAACCTTCAACAGTCGAAGAATTATTACGATCCATTAGCACCCAATTCAACAAGCAGTCGCTTCTTCAGGCGTGGTATGCTTCCCAAGGTTCGCAAGTTGAATCGACGGACAACGTACCCGAAGTAACTGAGTCATCGATTTTCCCCAGTGTCACCGCACTCCAAGAAGTCTTTGACTTTATCGAAGCGAATTTCCAGCGGGGGATTACACTTTGCGACGTTGCCGAAGCAGTTGGTTATTCTGCTGCTTATTTAACTCATCGAGTCGCAAAGCAAACTGGGGATACTGTCAATAGTTGGATTGTCAAACGACGTATGGTCGAAGCACGGGTGATGCTTCAAGATACCGAGCATACAATCGAGCAGATTGCTACGGCTTTAGGTTATCAAAATGCCTGCCATTTTTCTCGTCAGTTCCGTCAGCACCATGATATACCCCCCCAAGCTTGGCGGAAAAAAAATCAATTGATGCGACGTTGTTTAATGGCAAGTTGATTGAATTGTGTAGTTATGTACAGCAAATCGTTACGATTTCTCTTACGTGGTCATACAAATATATAAACAGCAGCACTTTTGAATTCACAGTTTTATCCAGATCCCCTGCAAATAATACATATATGTATCACGATGTATGGAACTCGTATCGACGTAATTTAAAAAATAATTAGGGATTACAAAACTTGAAGAGTGCTTCATGTCATAAGTTTTGATGGGTCGTAGCATAG
>JANNFJ010000008.1:0-10947 GCA_031379725.1 Calothrix sp. OTE_75_metabat_31 | reverse complement strand
GGTGTTAAATCTATAGCCATTTGCAATAAGAGAAGTAAACTAGAAAGATTAATGGAAACTCTTTTTTTTATGGCGCTATATGTCTTTCAGAATCGAACGCGGACTATTTAAATTTGATTTCATAGATCATCACGCAGTTTTGTGCGTTCCTGTTGACGCGGATGTTAAAGAAATCCGCAAGCGGTATCTCAAAATCGCTCGACGACTTCATCCAGATAGCTGTGCATCTGCTAGCGCCGAAGAAAAACATCTAGCGAGCGATTTATTGTCAAAGCTAGTTAACCCAGCTTACGAGAAGCTCTCGCAAGATAAGAATCGAAGCGAGTACATCCTTGTGTTGTCGCAAATGGGTAAGCGTTTGGTACAGGAATCAGCATCGGTTGATTTGGGTACAGATGCAGCTAGGCAGTTGGCAGGTACACCAAATGTTGAGCAATTGTATCGAACTGCGATCGCTAAAATTTCCGAAACCCAGTATGATTCACTTTCTAAAACTATCCAAATTATTGCTCACGTCAGCGAACTGAATCTGGTCTATTTAATGCGAACTGCGGGTAAAAAATTTTCCGCAGCATCGGAGTCGCAAGCAAACTCAGAAAATCATACAGTTATTCAACGAGGAAATACGCAACCATCAGCCCCAACCGCAGCCGCAAAATCAGAAGATGCAAGCGTTGTACAGTATCTTCGCCGCGCTCAAGAATTAATGTCAAAGAATCAATTCGCACCAGCGCGAATCGAACTTCAAGACGCAATTAAACTCGCACCAAATAATAGTCGCTGCCATAGCTTGATCGGAGTGGTCTATTTGAAGCAAAATCAAACCACAATGGCAAAAGTCCATTTTGACCGCGCCTTGCAACTAGACCCCAACGACGAAACCGCGTTGGAGGGGAAACGCAAAATCGAACAACATCTGGGGCAAAAATCCGGCGTAGCGAAGCCAGTCGCTTCGTCAAATGTCGGAAAGCAACCAGATAAGTCCGGAGGTGGCGGTTTGTTTGGTTTGTTTGGTGGAAAGAAAAAATAATTTATGGTTTACCAACCAGCAGCGGGAGCTAGGGATTTACTCCCCCTTGATGTAGCTCAAAAACGCTGGATTGAAGATAGATTGCAGCAAGTGTTTCACCGTTGGGGGTATCATCAAATCATTACCTCCACTTTAGAGCGGATGGATACACTCATGGCTGGAGGTGCGATTCAACGCCGAACGGTGCTGCAACTGCAAAGCTCTGAGGATGAAGGATTGGGGTTGCGTCCCGAATTAACTGCTTCGATTGCCCGTACTGCCGTTACCCGCATGGACAGCGCTGCTTATCCGCAACGCTTGTACTATAGTGCTAACGTATTTCAGCAAGCACGAGAGTCGAAGCACAACCGTCAACAAGAATTTTACCAAGCTGGGGTGGAGTTACTTGGTGGGGGTGGATTGCTCGGTAACGCTGAAATTTTGCTATTAGTGGCAGATTGTTTACAAGCATTGGATTTGCGAGATTGGCAGATAATTTTGGGCGAAGCCGGAATTACGCGGAGTCTTATGGAAGCATTCCCTGCTAATTTACGCGCTAAAGTTCGCAGTGCGATCGCAAATCTTGACCGCGTGACTTTGGATACTCTGCCTCTAAGTGACGAACTCCACGAACGAGCGCAAATTATCCTCGATTTGCGCGGAAGTGCAACCGATGTTTTACCTAAACTCGCGGGTTTACCTTTAGAACCATCTCAGCAAGCGGCTGTAAACGAGTTGAAATCGTTGATTGAACTGCTCGAATCCGGCGGCAATTTTCCGATTGTTCTCGATTTGAGCCTCATTCAAACCTTCGACTACTATACTGGCCTTGTGTTTGAAGTAGTCAGTAATACTGATAGTAAAGCTCGTTCGATTGGGCGAGGTGGGAGATACGACCAGCTTTTAGGACTTTATCATCCTCAAAATGAGGATATTCCCGGTATCGGCTTTGTCTTTTTACTTGATGACTTGTATCAAATTTTGTCTGCATCACAGCAACTACCGCAAAAAACACCGCCAACTAATTGGTTGGTAGTTGCCCAAACCAAACAAGATTACGTAGCTGCTTTTGCCTACAGCGCTAAGCTCCGCGACTCTACGCATTTAGTACGAGTCGAAATGGATTTGGGGGGAAGAGATGCTGATAGTATCAGGGAATATGCAAAGCTTCGCAATATCGCTCAAATTGCTTGGATTAAAGCGGATTCTTCCCCTGTAATTGAATCAGTTTGAGCAAACACACCACGACGAGCAATCGGGCTATGTCTGTGGGAATTCTTGCTAGGCTATAAACGACTGTTTGAAAACAGTTCATTAATTATAGAGAGGGAACGCTATGCCGCATACAATTGTTACAAACGTCTGTGAAGGTGTCGCAGACTGTGTAGATGCATGTCCAGTAGCTTGTATTCATGATGGGCCTGGTAAAAATATTAAAGGCACCGATTGGTACTGGATTGATTTTGCCACTTGTATCGACTGCGGCATCTGTCTGCAAGTTTGTCCGGTTGAAGGTGCAATTGTCCCTGAAGAAAGACCCAGCTTGCAAAAAACGCCATCATAACTTTAATTTAGAAGGCTAGTGGTCTGACACGTAAGTTCTGATAGATTGTTAGATCCCCGACTTCTTAAAGGATGCCACTGGCGAATAGAGGGTTATACCTCACGAAAAGCCCGAATAACCGCCTCCGGGCTTGAAGCCTGGGGCTAATAGCAACGTTCGCCCTTGGCGTGGCGAAGCCAAGCCTGCGGTGGCGCAGGCTTTGTTCCGATTAGCCCTACCATTCAATGGTAGGGCGGGATTTTGGGCATTAGAGAAGGCTATATATGACTTATGTTGAGGGGTCTAACCCCCCATTCACCAGCGGTATCCTTAAAGAAGTCGGGGATCTGGGCCTCACAACAGGTCATAATTAATGTGGTCGAATACTAGGTTACAATCACAATTGACTGTGACACTTTCAGGTGCATTTGCACTAGGATATTAATCAATGTCGGTATTGCGTGTTTTGCACTTGGTGGGGTCTGTAGAGAGCTTTTATTGCGATTTATCGCGCCTTTATGCCCAAGATTGTCTTAAGTCTACCGCCGATGCAGCACTTTATGAATTTCATATTGCCTACATTTCACCTGACGGTCAATGGCGATTCCCAGCTGACCTCAGTAACGAAGCGATCGCAGCAGCCAATCCGATGTCAAATGCTGAGGCTGTTCAGGTTCTGGCAGCGCTGAAAATCGATGTAATGTTGCCACAGATGTTTTGCGTCCCTGGGATGACATACTATCGAGCTTTATTTGATTTACTGAAGATTCCCTATGTGGGAAACACTCCTGATGTAATGGCACTGACTGCTAATAAAGCAAAAACCAGAGTCCTTGTAGCGGCAGCAGGTGTTAGCGTGCCCCAAGGAGAACTACTTCGTTCCGGAAATTATCCCCAAATTGCGACCCCAGCAGTAATCAAGCCTGTGGATGCAGATAATTCATTAGGGGTAGTGCTGGTGAGAAATCCCTCTGACTATGACAGTGCTTTGAAGACAGCATTTACTTATGCTTCGGAGGTACTGGTAGAGACATTTATCGAACTTGGTAGAGAAGTCAGATGCGGTGTTATTGTTGTTGACGGTCAGCTTGTTCCCTTACCACTCGAAGAATATCTCATGGACGAGGATGAAAGACCCATCCGGAGTTATGAGGATAAGCTAAAACGAGATGAAAATGGTGACTTGACTATGGTTGCCAAGGGTAACACCAAATCATGGATAGTCGATCCTAGCGACCCGATTACACAGAGGGTTTGGGATGTCGCTAAAAAATGTCACATTGCCCTGGGCTGCCAGCATTATAGTCTTTTTGATTTCCGCATCGACCCAACAGGGCAACCTTGGTTCTTAGAAGCAGGGCTATATTGCTCTTTTGCCAGTAATAGCGTGATTTCTGCAATGGCTAAAGCATCAGGAATTTCTTTAGATCGGCTTTTTGCGACAATGTTAAATAATGCACTTTAAGTATTTACAGCAGATTTCAGGTAAATGAGGTATGGGTGTAAAATCCAAAACATGGTAGAGACGTTACATGTAACGTCTCTACCTGTATTCGATGAGAAAGCAAACTGCTGTAACAGCGCAGCACAACTTTTGAAGTGATTCGACTTTATTTTTATTTCTCTTGTGATCCTAGCATTACACGAAGTATAGCCAGAAATAAAGCACTACAACAACCTATGAATAGATAAAATAATTGATTACTATTTTGTATTGTCGTAAAACGGATGACGGCAAACATAATCCCAGCCAAGATTATGAGTGGTGTTATGTCTATATAACGTTGATGCTTTTCGATTTCTGCTTCTAACCCTAAGCGTCCTTGGGTAACCACACAAGTTGCCCATAGGGGATTTCCACAAGCTAGTTTCTGGAATTTAGCCAGTTCCGAGGTTTGGAGTTTAATTCCATACTCTAATGCCGTTTGTTTCATTAACTCATAAATCGCGGACTCTGATAGCGGTTCTAATTTGATACGCAGCATCTTGTTAAATGTACTGCCGTATGGTGTATGAGTCGCAAATAAAACTAGTGGTATTTTTTTCTTGAGTAATTCCTTCAGCCATAGCTGAAATTGTCGGCGACAAGTGTGAGCATTATCTACGATCAAAAATGCCTTTTCTTTATGTAGGTATTCCTTAATCTCTAACCTGAGTCTTTCAGCACTGAACAATTTACCTTTAATATCTCGACTCTCTATACCCAATTGGTCGGCAATATCAATTAGCATGTTTTTTGGGGAAAATGGCTCAATAAATGCGGCTTGAAAGCCATCAATTTGTAGTTTTTCAACTACAGCATATGCCAATGTCGATTTGCCCATGCCTCTCTCCCCAACTACAAGCGCAGACCTTTTTGCCAATAAGATATCGACAAGCCGCTTCAATTCCTTCTGCCGATAAACCTTTATCGAATTGGCAGTTATATGTGTAGTGAAATTCCCAGTTGTTGAAACTACAATGTTTGAATCATCAACTGGGCAAGGAATTTTGGGTCGTAGTCAGCCCGATGTGATAATGGTGTTGAAATTGCTGCCATTTGGGCTTGCTGGATTTCAGGTGTCAATTCTTCAACTACTTGTATCGTCTGTTTTTCTTTTAAATCGGGTTTTATTGACTCCGGTTTTGTGTAACCGTCCATTTTCTTATTCGTCGTTATATACTCGTGCAGCCCATCCATAGATACGACTTGTTGGGCATTTAAGTAAGCCTTACCCCCTATTTTCTTTGTTTTAATCTGCAGGTATCTCATCCGTCTGTATAGCGAAGTGCGTGAAATACCATATTTTTTTTGTAATTCTAATATAGAAGTACTTGATAAATTATCAGCATCTGTGCTGTTGCCTTCTTCATGTGTCATACTGTATTGCTATATTGTCTGCTAATATTTGCTTGTTTTCCGATAGATTGTCTATCATTGTTAACTAGGCAATGATTTTTTTTGCTTGCAAATTGCTATTTTATTTGAATATTTAATAATTACGTATTCATTATCTAGCATACAATCTGGTAGCTACTACAGTAAAATTACTGATTCACACTACAAAACTATATTATCATTTTTGATTGTGATAATGATTGTATTTACTATTAAGTAATCGGAGGAATATTATGCAGTTGTCTTACAAACCATTAACTTGAAGGTTAAGGTATTCTCAAAGATTATGTCGTATAACTTTGGGTAACTGAACTTTAACGCTAAGTACCAACTTAGATAAAAGCAGATGTATGTTGGGGAGCTACTGCGTTGTTGTGGTGTTGGAGCTTTCTTCGGAACCCAGCAATTATTTAATAACCGTCAAGGTCATCTCTACATCTTTGATTAAATTATTATAGATTAGGCTTTCTTTAAGTAATAGTTCCGTATTCGATACATTCGGATATCGTTCAAACCAGACTTCGCTAGCAGTATAAGCAACGTCTGTCAATTCAAAGTCAACATCTAGGTAAAGTGCAAGCAAAGTAAAAGCTTTTCCATCTGCTTGCCATTCTCGATTTTGCCGTTTCGAGAACATACTCAAACCTACTGGTGTAATTGGACGAACATGAGTTGGGTCGTGAAAAAAGCGGTCGCTACGATGATGCGGAACTGTAATATGAATTTTTGCTTCTGGTTGACAAATTCGGTACAACTCCTGAATAATTTTCAGGTAAGTATCTGTTTTTTGTCCCAGATGCTCTAATACATGATGCATCTCAATAGCAGTAACAGTATTATTCTCCCAAGGATAGGGAAAGGTTTCTAGATCGAAATTAACATCGGGATTGCCAAACTTATCAACGTTGACGTAACCATCAAGACGCTTTGCCCCACACCCAAGGTTTAATCGTAAATCCATGATTCTAATTAAAGCGATCGCATAACTATTTGGAGAATATTCAATTTGCTCGTAGTTTAACAAAAATCGAGTTGGACGATATTAAAACTTGTACAGCCATTCATCTTTTATCTATCTGTTTCAACCCGTTGTTAAGTATTTGGCAACAATGGTAGAAGACGTATACGAATTCGATTTGGTTCGACGGTTACTGCTGCACCCTGTTGCAACTCTTCTTCACACTCATTAATTACTCTCAACAGCAATTGTGTCAATGCTTGAGCGCGTAATCTTTCAATACGAATACGAATAACTGAGGGAACAATTGCTTCGTTCAGAGCTAATATCGTATGAAAATCTGCATCGAGTGTTGCAACAACACGGTCTTCCTCTACAGCCTTTTGAATAATTTCTGTGTCTTCAGCAGTAGATAGCCCAATTTCGGCTACATGAATTGTGTCAACTCCTATATCACGTAGCAATTGCGCTGTAGACAATGGTAATCCCTGGTCAAGCAACAGTTTCATAGCTAGGAGGTATATCAATAATGCGGTCGCATAAATAGGAAGAAGCAAAAATCAACGCTTGCTGAATATCTTCTTCTTGCAATTCGGGGAATTCCTGACGCAGTTCTTCCCGATTGGGGTAAGTTGCTAGTAACTCAATTACCCGTCGAACGGTAAGACGAAGATTACGAATACAAGGTTGTCCATTCATGCGATTGGGATTACTGGTAATGCGGTTTAATTTCATAATTTTTAAGTTCTTACAATAATCACGATTAGGGTAACCCCAAGCAATGTTAATATCTATTCTAGTACAACGCATAGCCAAGCTTTTGAAATAACCCGTTTATTATGTCTAAAAATATTATTAATTGCGTAATGCACCATGTACTTGACAATTACCAGCAATTACCACCACAGTTTGCTTGATTGCTGTAATTCTCCAATATCCATCGATTTGGGTCAATTGGTGGATATAGTTTCCAGCCGTATCAAGCCGATTTTCTCCGGATTCACGAGTGGGGTCGAGTCGATAAATACGATATGCTGATTTACATTTGGCATAATTTCCTGTAATTGTTACCTCGTGATTGGTACTGATATGTAGTGTTTTTAACCCTGTCAATCCACTTACTCGCTGTTGTATATACTCTTCTGCGGTAATTTGCCTTGGTGGTTGACCACGAAATTCAAAATAGTCAATATCTATTTCGTTTGCTAAAAGTGATCGCAGTTTTTCCCAGTCTTTATCATCGATTGCGTTGGCAAAGCCTATTATTGTATCTATAATTTTGGTTCGCCCAATAATCCAATTTATATCCGATTGTTCATGCATTGTAGATATTTTACTTAGTATTATTTGTAGGTTGGGTGCAGCGTAAGCGTAACCCAACATTTTTAACTACTAATCATCGATGATACTGGCAATTTTTTTACATTTGGAACATCGAAATCGAAACGTTGGGTTCCGCTACACTCCACCCAACCTACGACGATGAGCAAAAAATTTGATACATATAAATTTACCCAATCGGGAAAAGGTATTTTGAAGAGTGTAGTTTCTTTAGGATGCGATAGTTCGAGAGTGCATCGCATCCCTACAGTACGTGATTAAGGTGTATTTTCCTTATGCACTCAGGATTATATTTGGGTTGTGTAGATAGAGATAATCTATTTGCACAACCTTTTTCTCATGAGGGACAGGGGAGACAGGGGAGACAGGGGAGACAGGGAAGATAGGGAAGACAGGGAAGACAAAGAAGAAATTTCTCCCTTGTCTCCCTTGTCTCCCTTGTCCCCCTTGTCCCCCTTGTCCCCCATGTCCCCCATGTCCCCTTCTCTCCCTACTTAATCTAAAATAAATGTGCTTGTTAAGGGGTATTAATCGGTGGAGACAGATTTAATCGGCTTGGAAATCAGTAAGGGAGAACTCAGACGTTTGACTGGTTTTGACCCAGATGAGGTGTTTCGTCCTTCGATTATGCGGGATAAGCAGAAGCGTTTGGGCTTTTTGATGAATGAGTTGGTGGTAGCTTTAGCGCTGACTCCGCTTGTAGTTGGTTTTATTTATGCATTTCTAATTTTACCAACTATTGGTTCGTCGATTCCTTTGGGAGTCGCTTTATTAATTTTTGTGCCAATTGCTGTTATTTTTGGTCGTTGGCTGTTTAGAAAATTTACTTGTCCAAAAGCAGTGACGATTCTTTTAGATGAGGTCGATAGATATCATGGTTTGATTCAAACGATTGATATTAATGACCAGCTAGCAACATCGGGAAATCCACAATCGAGTATAAACGATCGTGAAAAAGTTATTGCAGCACTGCAATTAATCCGCGAAGATTTGGTAAGGGCATTAAAAACGGAACGAATTTTGCGCGATAATAAAAAATTACTTGCAGATAATCAAGAACTATTTACAAATAATTTAGCGAACCTGCAAGCTCTGCAAGTCAATCAAGAAGCAAGTGAATATTCAAGAATACTCAATCAATCTTTGCAAATAGCTATTGAGGTACAAGCCGAAATCAGCAAACTACAGTGATTGATGATATAAAAATAACAACTAAAATGACATCAAAACCGAAAATTATTGTTCTCGATGATGACCCAACAGGTTCGCAAACTGTCCACAGTTGCTTGCTTTTGATGCGCTGGGATGTAGATACTTTGCGGCTGGGTTTGCGCGATGAATCACCGATATTTTTTGTATTAACTAATACTCGCTCTCTAACTCCTGAAGATGCAGCAGCAGTGACTAAAGAAGTTTGTCAGAATTTGAAAGTTGCACTTCATACTGAAGGAATCGAAGATTTTTTGGTAGTAAGTCGTAGTGATTCGACCTTACGGGGACATTATCCTATTGAGACGGATGCGATCGCACTCGAACTTGGTTCCTTCGATGCTCATTTTCTCGTCCCGGCGTTTTTTGAAGGTGGACGCATCACCCGTGATAGCATCCATTACCTTATTATCGATGGTATTCCTATACCCGTAAATGAAACTGAATTTGCCCGTGATTCAGTTTTTGGCTATCATTACAGCTACCTACCGAAATATGTCGAAGAAAAAACGAAAGGACAAATTCAAGCCGACTTCGTAGAACGATTTTTACTCGAAGATATCCGTGCGGGTAGTGAAGAACGCTTGATGCATCTAAGTAATAATCAATGTTGTGTTGTTGATGGTGAAAACCAAGATGATTTAAACCGCTTTGCTAGAGATATTTTAGCCGCAGCAAGTCAAGGCAAACGCTTTTTGTTTCGTAGTGCTGCCAGTATTTTAACAGCTTTAGCTGCCTTGCCAGAGCAGCCAATTGCACCTGAAAATATGGCAGAATATGTACGAGGTGGTAAACCTGGTGCAATAATTGTCGGTTCACATGTCAAAAAAACAACTCAGCAGCTAAAAAAATTATTACAAGCTGAGGGAATTGTGGGTATTGAAATTAATGTTGCCGAATTACTTGGTGATAGTACAGACGAATCTGCTACACTTCTATCCAATGTTGTTGATAAAATTCAAGCAGTACACGATGCAGGTAATACACCCGTTATCTATACAAGCCGTGAAGAACTAACTTTTGAAAATTCCAAAGTTAGATTAGATTTTGGGGTTAAAGTTTCTAATTTACTAATGGACATTGTGCAGAGACTACCATCGGATATTGGATTTTTGATTAGTAAAGGTGGCATTACGTCGAATGATGTTTTAAGCAAAGGCTTATCGTTAACTTCGGCACGGTTATTAGGTCAAATTTTAGCAGGTTGTTCGATGGTGACAACTTCACCCCAACATCCTTTATTTCCAAATCTACCTGTTGTATTATTTCCTGGTAATGTTGGTGATGCTAATGCTTTATCAACAGTTTATCGACGACTTGGTTAAAAGTAGGGAGTTAAGAGTTACAACTGTCAAGGTGATGCATCAAGAAAAATTCTTCCTTCGTTTACTTTGTGCCCTCCCCTGCGGGAACGCGGGGCACGTATGTGGTAAAAAAAACTTATTTTTGAACCACAAAGGACATATACGCGCTTCGCGTTCCCGAAGGGTAGGGCACGAAGAGGGGAAAAATAGATGTTTTATACCTATTTTTTCTTACCTTGATAGGGATAGGATTTATAAAATCAACGTAGGATAGGCATCCTGCCTATCCTAGTCAAAAATCAACAAATTATCTTCCCTATGTTAAATCGATTAATTAATAACCACTAATCGCATGATACCTGATTCTGCTACCCCAAATATAAAATCAAATTCCAATTTTCCTGAACCCGCAAAAGTAAATCCCAAAGCATTCGTTGAAGATACAAACAATATTCTTCCTGAAGCTGAGATTAATACTGTTCTTCATTTTATTTCAAGTCCGCCCATGCATGGCGATACACCTCACTTTATTTCGAGTTCATCCGAAGACGAAACGTCAAATCCTTTATTGCTAGAAATGCAAATAGAGGTGGAATCTAATATTCACCCTAGCGTCTCAATCCCGGTTAGCGAGTATCAAAAAATGGATTTCTTGCCGGATGCTGGGGAAGTCAAGATCGAAGAGATTCTTGCTGCGAATATTCC
>JANNFJ010000007.1:0-1945 GCA_031379725.1 Calothrix sp. OTE_75_metabat_31 | reverse complement strand
CGTAATGTCTGTAACAACAGATTTTAATTATACTAGTATAATCTGTATAACTTACAAAAACAATAATTGTTGTGAATGTAGATGAAACAGAAAACTAGTAAGGTGTTGAAGCAATCGGGAGTAGTTCCGTACCGTGTCAAGGACGGAACTACTGAAGTTCTATTAATTACAAGTCGAAATAGTCAAAGGTGGGTTGTTCCCAAAGGTGGAATTGTTAATCGGATGAGTCCCCATGACTCTGCTGCAAAGGAAGCATGGGAAGAAGCGGGAGTTATCGGACAAGTTAACCCGAATAAATTTGGTAGCTATAAATACCGCAAAAACGGTAATATATATTGCGTTCAGATGTACTCGCTACCTGTGGAAGTTGTAGCGCAAGAATTCCCCGAAGCTGGTCACCGGATGAGAAAGTGGGTTGATATTAACCAAGCTGTTGGGCTAGTTTTGCAACCGTCACTCAAGCGCATCCTTAAGCAGTTTGTTAAACAAGAATTAGAAACGGATCGGATTTAAGTTGTTTTTGCGTAGGACAGGCAAGATATTTGTCGGACAGGCAAGATGCCTATCCTACGGTTGAAAGATGACATAAAAGTAAATCAGTGGAATGATGCTAGAGGGCACAAATCGCCTTAAACTAGTACAAAAGAACTGCCGGTAGGTTGGAATGTCTGATTTAATCTTGTTTTGGCATCGCCGCGATTTACGTATTACTGATAATACTGGATTAGCTGCGGCAAGGGAACTAACTAATAAAGTGGTGGGGGTATTTTGCCTCGACCCGAATATCCTCGACCGCGATGATATTGCCCCTGCGAGGGTAACATATATGATTGGCAGCTTGCAGTCGCTGCAAAAAAGGTATGCTGAAGTTGGTAGCCAGTTATTAATATTGCGTGGCAATCCGACGCAGGCAATTCCGGCACTAGCCCAAGCATTGGGCGCAAAGGGTGTATTTTGGAATTGGGATGTTGAGCCTTATTCAGAGGAACGCGATCACACAATTATAAATATTCTCGCCGAAAAAGGCATCCAGTTTATCGAGAAAAATTGGGATCAGATTCTCCATTCCCCTGCAGAGATTTACACTGGTTCTAATGGTGTGTATACAGTTTACAGCCCATTTTGGAAAAATTGGAGTAGTAAACCCAAAGCGCAACCTGCACAAACTCTCCAAGGTGTGGAAGGTTTATCTAGTGGGGAGATGGAAATAGCACGTAATAACGGGGTAATTGAATTGCCCAGTGCCAAAGACTTAGGATTTGTTTGGGATGGGGAATTATCAATTGAACCGGGTGAAGCGATCGCATTGGCAAGGTTAGAAGAATTTTGCGACCGTATTATTAATAACTACCAAGAAGACCGAAATTTTCCAGCTATCGATGGTACATCCAGACTAAGTGCGGCATTAAAATTTGGTGTAATTGGTATCCGCATGGTATGGCAAGCAACCGTCAATGCAATGGATAATAGCCGCAGCGACGAAACCGCAGCAAGCATTCGCTCCTGGCAGCAAGAAATTGCATGGCGGGAATTTTACCAACATGCGATGTATAATTTTCCGGAGTTAGCCGAAGGTGCATTCCGCGAAACCTTCAAAAACTTTCCCTGGGAAACTAACCAGGAATACTACCAAGCTTGGTGCGAAGGACAAACGGGATACCCAATTGTTGACGCAGCAATGCGGCAAATGAACGAACTCGGTTGGATGCATAACCGTTGTCGGATGATTGTGGCAAGTTTCTTTACCAAAGACTTGTTACTTGACCCCCGTTTGGGCGAAAAATACTTTATGCAAAAACTGATAGATGGTGATTTATCAGCAAATAACGGGGGATGGCAATGGAGTGCATCGAGTGGGATGGACCCCAAACCCCTGCGAATCTTCAATCCTGCCAGTCAAGCGCAAAAATTCGACCGAGATGGTGAGTATATTCGGCAATGGGTT
>JANNFJ010001294.1:0-15165 GCA_031379725.1 Calothrix sp. OTE_75_metabat_31 | reverse complement strand
GATCAATTTCTTAACCTACGCAGTATTGGGTCAGGTGGAACAATCACCCGGCATTGCAGATAATCTTGACACTGCCATCATTAAATCAACTTTTTTTGACTTTTCGTAATACGTCTATGACTGCTTGTTGAATAACTTCCGGTTGGTCAATCCAAACAAAATGACTGCTTTTGTCGGCAAATACTTGTTGGCAATCGGTTGAGATAGTTAATAAACTTGATTGCATTTTATCTCGAAGTTTATCTGCCGGAGGTATAGATAGTTTAAATATACCCAAGGAAGGCTTGAGGAATGTGGCAGCTTTGATATTAATTACGGGGATATCACCAAAATTATTGGCTTTTCTAACTTGCCTGCTGCTAGCATCCAAACTCCACATTTCTCGAAACATCATTAACCAATGCTTTGAAGAGTAAAAAGATTTTTTGACAAATTGCAGTGAAACAGGTGAAAACTTCCTTAGTTCGGGTTTGAGTAATTCAAAGATACCAATAATACCTAAAAAGCGGACTATTCCCAATGCTGCACCAAGTGATACCAATGCAAACGAGAATGTAAAAAATAGCTTTAATATAATCATACTGATTGGCATTGCTAGCATCGATTCTTCATGCAACCCATCAGTCAAGACAATGCCAACGACTTCTTCGGGATATAAATGCGCGTATAGACGCATATTATAACTACCAAAGGAGTCACCAAGCAAAATAAAAGGTGGTTGAATATTGGCTTTATTTAGTAAGACATGTAATTCTTCGACAATTTGTTGACTAGTACGAGGTTTCTGGCTTGATTGACTCCATCCATATCCAGCACGGTCGTACATGCATACTTTAGTGATTTTGGCGATTTCATCAATTAAGAAATACCCTTCGATACCTCCCAAGCTATGTTCTATAATTACAGTGATATTTCCTTCACCAGTACTATATAAATGTATTTGAGTTCCATCAATATCGATGATTTCTCCAGGTGGTTTGATTGTGTTTTCTTCGATTTTATTGCTGATTGCATGATAACAAGTGGTTAGCAGTAAAAATAGTATTTTCCAATTGTCAATGTTGAGTAAGTATGATTTTAAAATTTGCCTTTTTCCTCCAACTCAGATTTTGTTTTGCTGATAACTATCGAATACAGATTGAATAAACTTTTGCCAAATTTTATTAGGAATCCAAATCTTGTGTAAATCATCTGCGGCTGGTTCCTCACTTAGACCTCCGACAATACGACGGTAGAGATACACAAAAGCTGAAACTCGCATATTCGCAGCACAATGAACAAAAACCTTTTTATCAACATTGATATTCATCACATCAAAAAAAAACGCGATATTTTCCAAAGTCGGATTTTCCCACAATACAGGAATATGTATATACTGCATCCCTTGAGATTCAACTATTAACTTTTCGTCGGGTAAAGCATTCATCGATTCAGTTAAAGCGAGATTAACTACAACTTCGTATCCAGATGCTTTAATTGTTGAAAATTGTTCCTTCGTTGGTTGTCCAGAAGTTGCAATTAAATCAGATATTTTTATATAGTTATAGATATCTTGCATGTTCTTACCTACAAGCTTCCAAGGAAAGATATTATTAACAGATAATTTAATCAAACCATAAATATTTTGAATCACTTTGTCTACTTCCCTCCTACTCTAGAATTAGCTATAATCTTCTCCCTCTGCGACTCTGCGACTCTGCGTGAACCTAAAAAGTATTAGACTTTCACTTCCGATTGAAGCACTTTATCAACAAGTTCGTTTTGATGTACCAGAAAACAAATATCAAAATTAATATTCGCTACCATCTTTATGTAAAAAAAGCCAACCGTTATCACTATCTTTAGCAATCAAGTCATCATCGGGATAATTTACTTCATCATCAGGAGTTCTATCACCAACCTCTAAATAGACTACTATTTGACTCGATTTGTTTACCAAGCGATGTCCATCTGCTTCACCTGCGGGAAAACCTGCCATCATTCCTGGTGTCAATATTTGTTCTCCTGAATTTGTTATCAATGTAATTTCACCTTCAATTAGATATATAAATTCGTCTTGCTTGCTGTGCCAATGTCGGAGTGCCGAACAGCTTCCCGGTGCAAGCTGGACTAAATTAACACCAAAATTTTTAATACCTGCTGCATTCCCTAAAGCTTGTTTGATGCGTCCAGTTATTCGCTCTTGAAACTGTTCGGGGTAATTTGAGGTAGTTCTTTGAGGAACGTTTTTAGGGTTAATTATCATAAGTAAATTTATTTATTATATTGGTTTTTGCGAAATATAAATTGCATTGTTACATTTTTCGTTATAAAATTCCACTTTTAATAAAAATACTTAAAGAAACAAGTAATTCTCACCCCCACAACATACCAAAATTAATGACACTAACTACTAGCAACAGGAATGCTAATCACAAACTCTGCACCCTCTCCCAACTGTGAATTTACTTCGATGGTTCCTGCGTGTTTTTCGATGATTATTTGTCGGGCGATCGCAAGTCCCAATCCCGTACCTTTACCCACTCCTTTTGTCGTAAATAAGTGGTCAAAAATGCGTTGTTTCACTTCTTCACTCATACCTTTACCGTTATCTTTGATACTGATAACAACTTGCTTTTGGTCATCGCTACAGAAGGTTGTAATTTTAACGATATTGGGGTTAGCTTTGATCTCATTATAGCTACGTCCATGATTCGACTCATCTAAAGCATCAATAGCGTTAGCGATTAAATTCATAAATACCTGATTCAACTGACCGGGAAAGCATGAAATTTGCGGTAATTTACCGTAGTCTGTGATGACTTCGATTACTGGTCGATTTTGATCGGCTTTAATCCGATGTTTGAGAATTAGGATAGTGCTTTCAATGCCATCATGGATATTAAAACTTACTTTATTTTCTGTATCTGCACGCGAGAAAGTACGCAAACTATTTGATATACTGCGAATGCGGGTTACACCTTCTTCCATTGAAGCAAGTATTTTTGGCAAATCTTCTCGTACATAATCTAAATCAATTGTTTCGATTTCTTCTTCGATTTCTGCATCGGGATTAGGATATTTATCTTGATATAAATCAAGTAAAGCGAACACATCTTTGACATAATCAACTGCGGGTTGGATATTACCTGCAATAAAGCCAATGGGATTATTAATTTCATGTGCCACACCCGCAACTAAATTACCTAAAGCTGACATTTTTTCACTTTGTACAAGTTGCAATTGTGCTTGTTGTAATTCTGATAATGACTTTTCTAACTGTTGGGTATTATCTTGTGCTTGTTTGTAAAGACGAGCATTTTCTAAAGATATTGCAGCTTGAGATATTAGCAAATTTAGGAATTCTAATCTATCATTTGTAAATGCTCCAAAAGTAAGGTTATTTTCTAGATATAGAATGCCAATTAATTTTCTTTGGTTGAGGATAGGCATACATAATATGCTTTTAGGCTTTTGCTGTTGAATGTAAATATCAGAAACCCATTTGGTTTGTGCATTTACATTGTCAATTACTAATGTTTCTAAGGTATTTCTGACATAGTTGATGATGCTATGAGGTATTTCTTGACAATCATCTAAAGGAAGAGATTGTATAACAATTTCAGCTTCTTGGTTAGATTTTGAGTAATTTGCAGTAATCTCAAGGAATAAATTATTATCTCTGAGTAACATTAATGCCGATTTTTTTGCTCCGGCATTTTCTAAGATAACTTTCATCAAATGAAAGAGTAATTTTTCGAGTTCAATTTCGCTGGAGATAGCTTGAGATGCTTTAATTATTGCTGATAAATCAAAAACTGTGGTAATTGTTTTACTGGTGGAATGAATTGTGCTATTAAAATTTGGGGTTACAGTTTCACCCGTTTTAATTATACTTTCCCTTTTGTAAATAGGTGCGAGTAATTCAGGATAACGCTTCTCTAAGTCCTCTATCTTGGCTTTTGCTCCCCACCGTGTATAGCAATAATAAGCTTCGATTAAATAAGTTTGGGCAATTTTTTCTTTACCCCATTCGAGGTAGAATTTAGCTGTGAGTTCATTTGCTAAAGCTTCTTCGTTGACATATTTATTTTCTTTTGCGAGCGTAATAGCACGGTCATAACATTCAATTGCATCAGTTTTTTTATCCAAAACCCGATATTTTTCTGCTTCTACTAAATAAAACTTGTGCGAAAAATTCATCGGAGCGTGATGTGCCCATTTAGCAATTTTTTTCTGATTAAAATTGACTTGCTTAATTATATTGTTTTTGACATCAGGTTTGGCATATTTATAAGTAGCTAAAAGCGTTAGAGAAGCGTACCACCAATAATATTGAGGAAAATGTAGTGCAATACCTCCATCTAAATATTTTTTATTTGATTCTATATATTGAATCCCACAATCGTAATCCTCAAATAAATAAGCTAACATTAGTTTACTTACGTAAAAGCTACACAAACCTGTATTATCATTAGTGTCTACCATCAAAGGCAGTATTTTTTCTTCATCAAAAGCTTCACCTTTCAAGAACGATGGTTGCTCAGTTTTTTCTAATAAGTTTAGGGTTGCTTGGTAGACAGTGTTGATGTAATTGAGAGCTGTGTCTTGTTTAAAGCTAGAAACAGACATTGCATAAATATTAAATTCTTTTACAAGTTCTTTTAATTCAATACCGCTTAATAAAGCATGTTCTAAATAAATATATATTGCCCATGCCCCATATTCAGTATCACCTGTATCTAAACCACATTGGTAAGTTTCTTGTAATGGATTTAGCGTATCTCGAACGTGAACTTTCCAATGTTTGATAAAACCATAAACGATAAACTTTATTCTCGCTTCACTCTCTTTGACATTAAATTCAGATAGTAGTTTGAGGGCAAGTTCGCCAAATTCATAACCAGGTTGAATGTCTAAAATAACACCACACAAAATTAAGCCGTACCAACTATAGGCAAAGGGAGACATTTTATCATTGCCATACTTAAGTAGTAAATTAATATTCTTAAATACAAGTAGTGGTAACAGATTTGGTGCAGCAATATAAGTTGCAGAAAAAACTTTGGAAAGAATTCGGGTACTAGCTTGTTTTTCTAAATTTGACATTTTGGGTAAATCACCCAAAGATACTATTGGTTTTCCTAATAGCGATATTTTTGTTTTTACTAAATTGAATAAAACTTCTGGCTGACTGGGATTAATTGAAAATTTTATTCCAAGTTGTTCTAAAACAATTAATGCTGTTTTTACTGCATCTAAAGTTCGATTTTGAACAATATATGCTTGAATTTTAACTTCATAAATTTTGATTTGCCTCAATATGGTTTTGGTTTCCTGGAGAACAATTGCCGCTAATTGTTCTGTTTGCTGGAAATTTCCACCCTGATAAGCAACTTCTGCTGCAACCTCATGCATTTCTAATGTCAAATCATATTGACTATTCCAGCAATCTGGATTTAACAATTTCATCCCAGCTTGACAATATTCTGCTGCTGCTATATAAGCAGTTGAGATTTTTGCTTTATACCCTGCATTCAAATTCAGTTTTGCTAAGTTTTCTCGTTCAATAGATTGTGTGATTAAATCAGAACCTATATTTAATTGTCCCACAATATCAAATAGTTTTTCTTCCTGTTCTGATTCGGAGGTTCCATTTAATAATAGTTGTCCTATCTTTAAATGCATTTGCTGTTTTTGATTGTCAGGAATCAACGTATAGGCTGCTTGTTGAACTCGGTCATGTAAAAATCGATATTTTGCTATTTGCTCAAATTCTTGCGAAAATTTATCATTCCTTCCTCCCTGATAAAACTTATAGACTTCAGTAATCGGTAAAATCAACCCTTCTTGCAGTGCTTTCCACAAATCGGATGCTGTATCTGCTTGGGATTTTTCATAAACAATCGCAAGCGTTGTCAAATCAAATTGATTTCCAGTACAAGCTGCTAATTTTAAGATTTGTTGAGTAGTATTAGGTAATTTTTGTAACTGCAATGCCATAAATTCAACAACATCATTAGTTAATGATAAGGCTTTAACTCGTGCGATATCGCATTCCCAATAATTAACTTCAAAGTTAAAGCTGATTAATCCATCTTCGTAAAGCGATTTCAGGAATTGATTCGAGAAAAATGGATTGCCTTTGGTTTTTTGATATACTAACTCGGTTAATGGACGAGCAATTGAAACACTACAACTTAGAGTGTCAGCAACTAAGTTATTCAAGTCATCTTGTTGTAGTGGAGTTAAAGTAATAGTATTTATAGTTGCTTGATTCTTCTCAATTTCATTTAAAGTTAACATTAATGGATGAGCTGGATTCACTTCGTTGTCTCGGTACGCACCAATTAATAACAGGTGTCCTGTATCGGTCATGAATAATTCCATCAACTTCAATGATGCGGAATCTGCCCATTGTAAATCATCCAAAAATATGACTAATGGATGCTCAACACTTGTAAAGACTTGGGTAAATTTTTGGAATAATAAATTAAAGCGATTTTGAGCCGCACTTCCTGATAACTCCGATGCTGCTTCTTGTTTGCCAATAATTCTTTCTAATTCTGGTATTACTTCAATAATTACCTGTCCATTCTCACCGACAGCATCTAAAATTTTACTTTTCCATTCTTGAATTTGAGCATTACTTTCGCTTAACAATTGTCCCATCAAGTCGCGGAATGCTTGTACGAATGCCGAGAAAGGAATATTCCGTTGAAATTGGTCGTATTTCCCTTTAATAAAATAGCCGTGTTGACGAACAATCGGTTTATGAACTTCGTTAACAACCGCAGTTTTTCCAATTCCCGAAAAACCTGCTATGAGCATAATTTCTGTAGTTCCCGCACTAACTCGATCAAATGCTTGTAATAGGGTTTTGACTTCGCTTTGTCGTCCGTAGAGTTTGTCCGGGACGAGGAAACAGTCAGATATATCTTTGCTTCCTAATTCAAATGCTGTGATATTGCCTGTTTCTTTATATGCATATGAGCATATTTCTAAGTCATGCTTTAAACCTAACGCACTTTGATATCTCTCTTCAGCATTTTTTGCCATCAATTTATTGATGATATCTGATATGGTAGCGGGAATATTTTGACGAATGCTGTTAACTGATGCAGTTTCTTTAGCAATATGGCAATGTACCAACTCCATTGGGTCATCGCTAACACAAGGTAACTCTCCTGTTAGTAGTTCGTAGAAAGTTACACCCAAGCTATAAAAATCTGTACGGTAATCTATGCCCCGGTTCATACGTCCAGTTTGTTCGGGGGAAATATACGCAAGGGTTCCTTCTAGAATATTGGGATTTTGTAATTGTTGCGTCTCTCGTGGCAGTAACGAGGAAATACTAAAGTCAATAATTTTAACTTGGTTCGTTTCTGGATCGATCAGGATGTTGGCAGGTTTGATATCTTTGTGAATAACGCGGTTGCGGTGCAATCCATCAAGAATAGTAGAGATTTGAATCGCAACAACCAAAAAATCATTTATGGAAATGATATTAGATACAGGTGAGTATTGAGACGCGATATTTTGCGTATCTACATGATTATTTTTTGCCCATTCTTTGAGGGAAATACCACCATATTCCATAATTAGCGCGTAGCCGTTATGGTATGTTTGTAAACTGTATGGTTTGACGATACCGGGAATATCGAGATTTTTGGCAATACTATACTGGTTGCGAAATTGAATGATTTCGCTAAAGCTAGGGTACTGCGATCGCATCAACTTAATTACTACGGGCATTGCGTCTGTGTCGCGGATACCTTTGTATACAACAGTTCTTGAACCTTCATAAATTTGTGATTGGATGCTGTAACCAGGGAAATCCAATGTAGTACCCAACATATTTACACTCATATCCAGTTAGACGTTGATATAAGTAGTATTCCCGCAACTTGACTATTTGATTACACAGAATATGAAAATATCCTGACTTATTGAAGGATACAGAGGCGCGAATCATGCGTCTAACCGCTCAAATACGCGATTTTTTTTGTGATCCCACAGTATTATAGGGGCAGCTTTCAACATTTGCGATCGCTTTGAGGTCAAAATTTTGGTCGGCTGTTAAAGCTTGGTATCATCTAGCTTAACAGTAAAATCTGGTGCAATAGTGACGCTCATACTTTGGTAACCTGGCTCGAAATAACCTTGCTGACCGGAGGAATAATTTTTACCCGCAGTGTTGAAATTTACAGTTACACTTGACTCCCCAGTCGGTCTAACAAAAATCGATTGTTTTTTACCAATCGTAATATTACTAATTTTTTGGGAAAAGCCGCTGCCGGAAACGACAACATTATCGAGTTCGCTTTTAGAGTTGTTAGTAATGTGAATAGCAGTTAACTTAGGTTCACTAGAACAGGACGATATTACTGTTGTCACAAAAATTACTCCTATCGCCCATGCATGATTGACAATGAATTTATTACTGATATTCATAAAAACCTTACTTGTATTAATTCGATTAAGTATAGTTAGGACTTACGCTTGGGGTGATTGAAAGATTGACCACAGAGTCACAGAGAAGCCAGTGCGTTGCGGGGGTACTTACAGAAGCCGCTGCGCGTCTACCCCCCGTTGTAGTATCTGGCGTGGCACGGAGTAAATAGGGGTTTGGGAGAATTCTTGCGTAAGTCCTAATGGCATTAGGACATCACATACAAGTAAGGACTTATTTTTTATAAGTCCCTTTTCTTAAATCAGCAAGAATTTTATCCTTTTGGTTTGAAGTTTTCTAAACCTTTAGTAACTCGAACCGACTGAATGCGATCGCCTTGTTTTATCTTATTAACTACACCGATTCCCTGAGTAACGTAACCAAAAACGGCGTAGTCACCATCCAAGAATTCTAAATTTGCTAAGGCAAAATAAAATTGCGATGATGCAGAATTGGGCTCGCTCGAACGAGCCATCGATATAGCACCGCGTTTGTGCCGCAGAACAGGAGGCTTTTGAATACCAGCATCACGCAAGGTTTCACCATATATTGGTTGAGTAGCACCTGTTGGCTTAATTTCTAAAGGGATATAGCGAGGTTTACCAGTTGCTGGGTCAATCCAAGAACCCGTACCTAATTGGCTGGCTGGAAAATTTCGTTTTTTGCTTTGGGGGTCGCCACCTTGGGCTACAAATGGTGAAGGGTCTTTAACGACACGATGAAATATCAATCCATCGTAAACTCGTTTTTGGACTAAATCGACGAATTGACCCGCTGTTATTGGTGCATTAGTGCCATCAACTTCAATTGTGATGGGTGCATTCTTGATTTTGAGTACTACTGTCGCTTTACCTACAAGTCTTGGCAAATTTTTTAGTTGTAATGCTTGGGTATCCGCTTGTTGGGCAATACGCAAGCTGGTTTGGGTTTTACTTGCTTTGGTTGCTGTAACTGGTTGCCCAATCCAACTATAAACTCCAACAGTCATAGCGATGATGCTACCAGCAGCTGCAACTTGGAACCAGCGATCGTTTTTGTGGCAATGATTTGACATTAATTTTTTGCGAATTTATTCTATTAGCCTGTCAATAAATAATTGATTGAGAAAGACCCTTAAGTTTAATTGGCGCATCTGCGGTAGTCAACTGTCTTTTCCCCAGTGCGTGACAAATTATTTCTGCGTGTTTCCCATGAACAGGCTAATTGCCATAGAAATTACTAAGGTAGCCGAAGGCATTGTTTCAGGAGAAATTTTTGAGTACTAATATCTAAATATAGGATTACACAAGCGAAAGTTACTTTCAAAAATAATTATTCTCAATTCCAGACTCGACGCAAATTCAAAACAAAACCTGGTAACACTTCCTTACCAGACAAATCAGTCGGATTCTCTAAGACTTCTACTGCCAATCTCGGTCGATAAATTTCCACTTGTCGCTGCTGCGGGTTTAGTAACCAGCCTAATCTAGCGCCATTATCAATGTATTCTCTCATCTTCTCTTGCGAAGGCTCAAGGCGATCTGAACTCGACCGTAACTCAACAACAAAATCGGGACAGATATTAGCAAAAGTGCCTTTTTGCTCTGGAGTAAGTGCATCCCAGCGTTCTTGACTTACCCATGAAGCATCGGGAGAACGAGTTGCGCCATTGGGTAAAATAAAGCCAGTAGAAGAGTCAAAAGCTTTACCCAAATATAAGTTTTCTTCGTACCAGCGATAAAGTTGTCCGGTAAGGCTGAGGTTGCGTTCCCCAGTCTCCCAACCTGTTGGTGGGTTCACAATTAGCTCTCCTTGTGCATTTCTTTCTAGTCTCAAGTCTCGATTTACTGCTGCAAGAGCTGCAAATTGTTCTTGGGTAACATACAACCCAATTGATGATGGCAACTCCATCGATAGGGTTTGTTTATCAGGTATGGCGGGCGTCTGTACCATCTTGACCTCTTATACAATAGGGATTGTGGGGATGCCTACCCTATTAACTAGCATATTTTATAATCCATAAAAGAGAAAGCCAATCTATAAGGAAGCAAGCTATGGAGAGGGGGTCTTTTTTCTTTTTCACCAGATGTCTATTGACCCCAACTTACTTGTATTTAAAACCCTAATTTTGCTTGTCGTATTCAATTTTCCCGTAATCGAGCTTAATTATCCGGTCGGCAACAGCAAAGTAACTATCGTCGTGACTGATAACTATTACTGTTTTACCCCGTTGTTTAAGGTTAGAAAGTATCTGTTTATAGAAGATTTCGCGGAAAATAGGGTCTTGGTCAGAAGCCCATTCATCAAATAGATATATAGGACGATTTTCCAGATATGCAGCGAGTAATGCTAAACGCTTGCGCTGTCCTTGGGAAAGTGAGGTTGTCGATAAGCGATTATTTCTAATTTCGACTTTATTTTCGAGTTGTAATTGTCGTAGATATTCCTTGGCTTGACCTTTAGAAAAAGGATTATTTATCCCCGAAAGCCGCTCAAAAAGGTAAAAATCGGAGAAAACAGCCGAAAAATGCTGACGATACCATTCACGGTTGTCGTCGGTGATGACTTTCTTATTGAGGCAAATTTTACCCGATTCGGGAATGTAGAGTCCGGTAATCAATTTAGCGAGGGTCGATTTACCGCTACCGTTACCACCAACGATAAATACCACTTCTCCCTGGTTGAAGGTTAAATCAAAGGGTCCCAAGGTAAATTTACTATCTTCCTTCTCACCCCGGTATGTATGGGTAACTTCTTTTAATTCGAGTTTGTTCCAATTTTGGGTAATAGGGTGGAGAATTAGGGAACTTCCTTCCTTTTGCGTTGTTAACTCCAAACCCAATTTTTCGATTTTTCGTAATGCTACGCTTGCCCTGACAACTTCTTGCAGCTTGTCCAAAATACTCTGCATCGGCAGCATCATGTAGGTCAAAGTTAGTACGTATGCCGAAAGGACAGAGGGGGCAATATCTATGAACTGCGGTAAAACCAGTAACAACAACCCAATCAAGATGAAAAATAACAGGTTTCCCCAACCTGTTGAGACAGAAAATGTGAAAAGTGCGGCGGTATTTTGGTCGCGGGATTTGGCTGCACTTACTTTTAAGTCGTCGTTGATGAAATCTTGACGACGGGTGACATTGAGTTTCAACTCTTTAATACCGTCGGTAATGGCACGAAAATGCTTGAATAAGTTATCCTGTTCGTCTCGTGCGACTGTCAGAAAATAATCAGCACGGTTAATTAAAATTTGGATGCTGCCGATTGCCATCATTAAAAAGCCGATGGTAAAGGCAAATACTGCGCCCGATAGCGATAGCATGTAGACTAAACAACCGACAATTACGGCAATATCTACACAAATAAAGGGGATAGCGTTAACGGTGTTTGATAGCGTTACCACATCATCGGTAAGGGTTGCCAGAAGCTTACTTGCACCGAGTTCTTCGAGATGACGCAGGGGGGAAAATAAAATTCCTTGACTTAAACGCAACCGCAAACGGTAAACAGCGCTTTGGGAAAGTTTGATTAATAGAACTTGGGAAACAATGCTGCTGACCAGAACAATTAATGCGAGGGTAGGAAATTGAATTGCTAAATCGCTGGTAGAATTACCACTAATTGCCCCGTTGATTAAGGCAATCAAACGGGCAGAAGTACCACCACTAATTAAACCAGTCAAAATTGCGATCGCAACCTGTAATGAGGAAGCCCGCAACAATAGCCAAATTAAGTTCATCTAAATAAGTACCGCAATGCGCTTAGTTTGGTTTCCGTCCTACCAACAAAGCTAATTCCAACCACTTCCAATAGCAATCGACATCAGTAAATCCAAGTTCTTGCAACCAAGTTAGTTGTGTTTCCACATCCAATAGCTTGTTTGACGGGTCTTCGGGTTTATCTGCCATCCCGATAGCATTCAGAAAATGTCTGTGGATAGCTGGTGTTGGGGATGATACGTGTTCTAGGTTGCAGAAAATTCCATTCGGTTCGAGTAAGTCAAAAATTTCCAAGTAAAGCTTTTGCTTGCGTGGGTGTGTGAGGTGATGAATGGCAAAGCAGGATACCACTGCATCAAATCGACCATCTTCTATTAATGTCATAGGTAATGGCTCATCTAAATTATGAGCCATTACTTGGGTTTTAGCATCGTTCGCAAAACGCTTTTTGGCAGCCTCCAGCATTGTTTGTGAAAAATCAACAGCAATACTCGTAACATATGGTCGGTCAAACTTTAATAATGACAGTAACCTCCCGTCCCCGGTTCCCAAGTCCAAAATGCGTCTTGCGTCCTTCGGTACGAGTTCCAAAAGCACGGCTTCACCTTCGGTACGATGGGGAATCGTATCTGCACAAGCCAAGTAGCTTTCGGCATGTTCGGTGGATGTCCAAAGGTTAATATTACTCATAAGTAAGTGCTATTGCAGTCGCAATTGTTTCAACTTAACAAGGAAAATATATAAATTAACGATTGAGAAAAGTTTCTTATTGAGAACATATTTTTGGTAAATTGGGGCACATTGCTGCATCCCATAGGTATATTATTCGCTTAAATTTTTGATTTTCCGGCTAATTTTACGGTTAACAAGCAAATACCCACTTACTTGTATCCCTTATTCCTTGCGAGTCAGAAAAAATGTTTTGACGTTTTCAATAACTAATTGCCGCAAATAAATCAATATTTTATACTTGCTGAGAGAAAAACAAGTACATTTATTGAGAAAAAGCTGACTTTTTATAATTGAATAAAGTTATAAATAATACTGTGTCCTACAATTTTACTCATTTTTTCGTCTTTATCCTCACCAAAGTACGAAACGCTTTCATTATTTTATTTCTCCCCTCGATTTTACTGCGTTCTAGATATTGTGGAATTACCTCACTCAAGGGGAAACCAGAAAAATGAGGACTTTCATTCACTTGAACATATTGACCCGATTGCAGCACGTTAATTTCTAGATGCGTTCCGTTAAATCGCCATAGTTCTCTTACCCCTAACACTTTGTAGTTATCGAACTGGGTTCGGGAAGTAATGTCAATTTCAAGGGCTAAATCTGGTGGGGGGTCTATATTTAAACTATTACTAATGGCGGATGACAAATGACAACCATAAAGAATTTGCTTTATTCTTAAGCCCTAGATAGTCCGCTTGTATACTAAATAAAGGATTAATAAGTTAAGTTAAACACCTATGCAAACGGAATATCAGCAACGTCGAGAGCAGTTAATGGCTAAAATTGGCAATGGAACCGCGATTTTTCGTAGTGCCCCAATGGCGGTAATGCATAACGACGTTGAATATAATTATCGTCAGGACAGTGATTTTTTCTATCTAACTGGTTTTAACGAACCCCAAGCTGTGGCAGTACTTGCACCCCACCACCCCGAACACAAATTTATATTATTCGTCCGACCCAAGGATAAACAATTAGAAGTATGGAGTGGTCATCGGTGTGGGGTAGATACAGCAAAGGAACTTTACGGTGCTGACATAGCGTATCCTATTGCGGAACTTGATGAAAAATTGCCGCAATATTTGGAAAAATCCAGCCGCATCTACTATCATTTAGGACGCGATCGCACTTTCAACTCGAAAGTCCTCACACACTGGGAACAACTGATGCGGACGTACCCAAAACGCGGTACGGGCCCCATTGCAATCGAAGATACGAGTCCAATTCTTCACAGTTTGCGGTTGGTGAAAAGCGATGCTGAGTTGGAGTTAATGCGAAAAGCTGCTGATATTGCTGTGGAAGCACACAACCATGCTATGACTTTTGCCCAACCCGGACTTTACGAGTACGAAGTTCAAGCCGAAATCGAATATATCTTCCAGAAACGTGGTTCAATGGGTGTTGCTTATCCGTCAATTGTTGCTTCGGGAAAAAATGCCTGCGTGTTGCATTATATCGAAAATAATCAAAAAATGCAGGACAATGAATTATTATTAATCGATGCGGGTTGTTCCTTCGGTTATTACAACTCGGATATTACCCGGACTTTTCCGGTAGGTGGGAAATTTACACCCGAACAGAAAGTACTTTACGAGATTGTACTGGCAGCACAAAAAAATGCTTTGGCACAGGTTCAACCTGGAAACCCTTACAATCTTGTACATGATGTTGCTGTTCGTACCCTAACTGAGGGTTTGGTTGATATTGGTTTACTTAAAGGTGAAATCGATAAGTTAATCGAAGAGGAAAAATACAAACCTTTTTACATGCACCGGACTGGACATTGGTTAGGGTTGGATGTTCATGATGTGGGTGTATATCAATATGGTGACGACAAACCCCAACTTTTACAACCTGGTAATGTGCTAACGGTGGAACCAGGATTATATATTGTTCCCGATACCCAACCTGCCGAAGGTCAACCCGAAATTGACCCCCGTTGGGCAGGTATTGGCATTCGCATCGAAGATGATGTTTTGGTGACATCAACAGGACATGAAGTTTTAACTGCTGGTGTTCCCAAGGAAGTTAGTCAGGTAGAGAGGAGATAGGGAGATAAGGGAGATAGGGAGATAAGGGAGATAGGGAGATAGGGAGATAGGGAGACAAGGGAGACAAGGGAGACAAGGGAGACAAGGGAGACAAGGGAGAAATTTATTATCCCCTCTCCCCCTCTCCCCCTCTCCCCCTCTTCCCCTCTCCCTACTCTCCTAATTAACTACATCCTTCAACAAATTCGACTTCAGGTAATTTACCTGCACGATATTGTGTTACCCGGTTGCCGTCTGTCTCAAACACGAC
>JANNFJ010001284.1:0-3908 GCA_031379725.1 Calothrix sp. OTE_75_metabat_31 | reverse complement strand
AGTAATTGTCACGCCGACATTCGCTTTACAAGTAGAAATTGCAGATGTATATCCTTTAGATCGATACCCGTAACTTTTATAGTATCCAGCCCCGATACTTCCTTGCAAAATATGCAGTTTTGTGGGGATTGAAGATACGGTAGCTTGATAATCTCCGGTGAGGTTGGTGTTTGCTTGACCAACTTTTGCGCCACTACTGTTAAAAAACTGGATCGTGATAATTTCAACGCCATTTCCAACGATATCATCTATGATTCTGCCTGCGATACGGGTACCTGTTCCACCCCCTGGCCCGCCACCAATTGTTGTCGTGCCGCCGCCACCGCCACCGCCACAAGCCCATAAAACAAAGAGTAGGCTGCAAAACATCGCCAAAGTCAATAAGTTCTTTGACTTTTGGCTAGTTTGCTTGACATAGTAGTTTAGTATTTTCATTCTAGATTCTCTTTCGATTACACAAAAAATTATATGTACATTAGAGACGGAAGACGTTTGGGATCAGTTCTGCCATCGTCCAGTTCTTTCTTGCTAATCCAGTTACGTCGCAACAAAGCACATATGCCTTTTCAAGATCTGGAGCAAATTCTGCTAAAACTTGTCGGCAGGCTCCACAAGGCGAACCTGAATCTTTTGTCACTACTGCGCATCGAATCCATTCCGTTTCACCCGCAGCAATCATAGCAAAAACTGCGTTTCTCTCTGCACAGCATGTAAGTCCATAGCTCGAATTTTCCACATTGCAACCAAGATAAATTTTCCCTGTGACTGATTCTATAGCTGCGCCAACATAGTAAGCGCTAAACGGGGCATAGGCATTTTCACGAACTGCTTTTGCCAACTCAATAAGCTCATCCCAAGATTGCAATGGTCACCCCCGATCCGCCCTCTGAAGGCTCACCATCTCGATATCCCGTTACTCCTGGATGAACTTTTAAAGCATGACGAGTGACTTTTCTCAAAATTCCTTCGCCTTTGCCATGAACTATTCTAATAGAATCGTAACCCGCAAGCGACGCATCATCTAAAAATTTTATCAATTTATTCTCCGCATCTTCGCCTCGTAATCCAACCAACATGACTTCTACGGATGTAGAGTACTGTTTTTGCAGCGTGATATTTTTTTGGGCTGTTTTCTTAGGTGCCGAAACAATTAATTGGTCTAACTCGATTTCGTCTATTGGTAAAGATATTCGTAGGACTCCAACTTGAACTTTAACTTTTCCATCAGAAGCATCTTCGATGATCGTACCACGTTGCCCAAGGTTCAAAATACGAACAGAAGCTCCTTTAACCAAATGGTCAGTATTTAAAGATTTCTGCTTTGGCACCAGAGATTCGTTTAAAGACTGTGAGCTAATTTGTATAGATTTCAACTGATTTCTTGCGGATTCTAAGCCCAAAGTTTTTTGTTTTTTAAGATCGTCAATCAAGTCTTGCGCCTCATTTCGAAGCTTTCTCATTTCTGATTCAAATGCGTCACCAATGCTCTTTTTTGATGACTTGATCTTACTGTCTGCAAGTTCAAGTTTTTCCTCCACTTCTCGCTCAATTTCTTTCAATCTATTCGCGAGTTTATCTGCTCTGCTTTGAGCCACTTGAGCTCTTTTTTGAGCCTGTTGCAACTGTTCAACCAATTGGTTAATAGACTGTTCATCCTGAGTCTGATCTCGCTCTGCAGAGGCAATCACATCGGCTGGCAAGCCATATCGTTCTGCGATTTTAAGTGCGTGAGACGAACCAGGAGTGCCAATAAGTAAACGATATGTTGGCTTCAACGATTTAAGGTCAAAATCCATCGAGCAGTTCAAAAATCCTGGCGTATTTGCAGCAAATAGTTTGAGTTCTCCGAAGTGCGAGCTTGCCATCGTAAGCGCTCCCTTGGACTGAAATCTCGCTAAAATTGCCTGAGCTAGCGAGGCGCCTTCAGTAGGGTCTGTCCCGGCTCCAACTTCATCTAGAAGCACTAAGGCTCCTTCCTTAACTTCTCGCATTGCTTCGGCGATATTTTTGATGTGCCCGCTAAAGGTACTTAGCGACTGATTTAGACTTTGTTCATCACCTATATCTGCAAAAATTTGTGAAAAAACGCCGCATCTAACCGAGCGAGCAGGCAATGCCATTCCACATTGAGCCATTGCAGCAAAAAGTCCAACTGTTTTCATTGAAACTGTTTTGCCCCCGGTGTTTGGCCCTGTAATCAACAGAGATTTAATCTCGTTTCCTAATTCTAATGAAAGAGGTATGGCTATTTTCGGGTCAAGGAGAGGGTGCCTTCCTTGTTCAATTGAAATATGTGTAAAAGTATCAATTTCAGGCAGGCTTGAATCCATTTTGAACGCTAGTCTTGCACGTGCAAAAATCTCATCTAGTTGAATCGTAGCGACCCAGCCGGCTAAAATTAGTTCAGCCACTCCCCCAATCCTAGAAGAAAAATCAATCAGTATGCGTTGGATTTCCGATTGAACAAGTCCTTCGGCTTCTCGCAATTTATTGCCCATTTCGACAACTTCCATCGGCTCTACAAATACTGTTTGTCCTGATGCACTTGTGTCATGAACCAAGCCACGGACTTTGCCACGGAACTCAGAACGAACAGGCAAAACGTATCTACCGTTTCTTTGCGTTACAACTGTGTCGCTCAAATAGTCGCGCGTTGGTCCGCTTAAATACTGCTGAATTTTTTCGCTGATCTTTTGATTAAATGAACGAACCTTAGCTCTGGCCTTTGCTAATGCATCGCTTGCAGCATCTCGAACAAAACCATCTGATTCGAATGATTCGTTTATCTTTGCTTCTAAACGAACCATTTCAGGCAAATGGATCGCATATCTATGGAGCAACGAGGCCGGAGGCAGAGAGCCGAGAATTACTTTTAGCGCTCTCATAAGAGACATTAGTTGGCCGACTTCGAAAATTTCCGATCCAGAAATTGCACCTCCTTTGCCTGTGAGTTGAAGCGGTCGTTCTAAGTCTTTTGCAGCCGAAAGCGATGGGATTGAGTGGCGTTCAAAAAGGCTTATTGCATCTGCTGTTTCTCCCCGGAGTCTAACAACAATTTCATAAGTTGTTGCAGGAGAAATTAAGAAAGCATTTTGGGCAGCGACAGGCGATTCACAGCACTCCGATAAGAGTGCGCGAATTTTGGAAAACTCTAATACTTCCAAAGCATGCTGCACAGTTACATTGTATCTGAGTTTGGACTTAGCTTCGCACTTGAGACGATTTTCGCCATCATAATTCCTTAACAATTTATTAACAATTCAAATTTACTGTCTAATTTGAGTCTAAAGTGACCATATTATTTGTACATATACGAATAATTTGACGAAGCCATAATTTGGCTTCTGGTAAAATTGAGTTAATAATTTGTGATGTTTATATATATAACTCATTGTGAATTTACAGACATGAAAAATTCTAAATTCGTCAAATTTGCTCTTATTGCTGGTGTATGTGTTTCGCTACTAACCGGCTGCAATAGTGGTGGGACTGCTACAACGAGCACTACTACAACGGCTCCAACTACCACCACGGAAAAACTCAGCGGCACCATCAAAATTGATGGCTCAAGTACAGTTTTACCAATCACTGCATTGATCTCAGAAGATTTTCGGGATGTTCAACCTAATGTTAGTATTTCAGTTTCTGAAAGCGGCACAGGTGGTGGAATGAAGAAATTTATTGCAGGCGAGATTGATATCTGTAACGCATCTAGACCGATTACAAGCGATGAGATTACAAAAGCCAAGGCTGCCAACTTAGAGTTTATCGAACTCCCGATAGCATATGATGGTCTCTCAGTAGTAGTAAATCCTAAAAATACTTGGGTAGATAAACTTACTGTTGAAGAACTCAAAAAGCTATGGAGCGCAGATAGTAAAGTTAAAACTTGGGCTGACCTTAGAGCC
>JANNFJ010001276.1:0-4743 GCA_031379725.1 Calothrix sp. OTE_75_metabat_31 | reverse complement strand
TGTAATTTAAAAACATACTTTTTGGTAATTGGTTGTGGTTTTTTGTTTTTTGGTTGTTGGTGTGTGTTGGTGTTGGGGGTGGGGGGGGGGCGGGTTTATGGAGATTTTTTGCTATCCAATGAGTCTAGTAGTTAACCCGTCCTTACAGTCTTGGTTTTTCTTCCTCCAGTCTCTTTTATCCCCTCTCTCCCCTTCCCCTCTTCTCACCCACTCCCTACACCCTAATCTTTGGGACGGGGGAATTTTGATGGTGACTTGAAGCTTTCTTCGGGAACGTTTTTGAGTGCCCGATTCATAAAGTCAGCCCAGATTGGGGCTACAACCACACCACCTGTTGCACCACTTGCCAGTTGTTTGTTGTCGTCTCGACCAATCCAGACAGCGGTAGTTAATTGGGGTACAGTTCCCACAAACCAAATATCTTTTTCAGAAGATGTCGTACCTGTTTTACCAGCAGCAGGGCGACCGATAGCAGCGTTTTTACCAGTACCTTCAGTAATTACCGAACGCATCACATCGATAGTTGCTGCGGATGCCCAAGGGTCGAGAACAAGCTGCGGCTTCGGCGTATTATCGAGCAAGACGTTACCGCTACTATCTGTAACGCGGACAATTATAGTTGCTGGAGATTGCCAACCGTAATTAGCGAAAGTAGCGTATGCACTCGCCATTTCTAGGGGCGTTACACCAATCGCACCCAAGGGTAACGAAGTAACGGGTTCCATTGGACTCATAATTCCCAAGGTACGGCAAGCTTCAACTACCTTATTCATGCCGATAGTTTTACCAAGCTTAATTACGGGAATGTTACGCGACTGTGCAAGCGCATGACGAATCGACATTGACCCCCCAAAGCTTCCATCGTAGTTTCTCGGATAGTACCAACCATCACCATCACGATAGCTGACAGGAGTATCGTAAACGGTTGTATCAGGACTATACTTACCAGTGGCAAAAGCAGCGTAATAAACAAAGGGTTTAAACGAAGAACCTGGTTGACGTAAAGCTTGAGTTGCCCGGTTGAATTCGCTGGTTTTCGCATCGACACCACCCACCAAGGCCTTAATATAGTGAGTGCGGGGGTCAATTGCCACCAAAGCCATCTGGTTTTTATACAAGCCTCTACCGAGAAGCCGCTCGTGCCACTTGCCAACGGTTTGCTCTGCCATACGTTGAAATTCGGTATCAACTGTGGTTTGTACGCGCATCCCGCCTTTAAGCAAGGCTTCGCGTCCGAATTTCTTCGCTAACTCTGCCGACACTGCATTCGTGACATAGGGTAAAGCGCTACCTTGGAACGAGCGGATTTTACCTAATTTAATTTTTTCCGCCACTGCTTTGTCGTATTCTTGCTGATTAATCCACCCTAAATCCTTCATCCGTCCCAGCACAATCCGCTGCTGTTCCTTGGCGCGACCCATTTGGGTGAAGGGAGTATAAGCTTCGGGTGCTTGAATCAAACCTGCCAACATTGCCGACTCAGCCAAAGTCAAGTTATCAGCCGATTTATTAAAATAAGTACGCGATGCTGTTTGTATCCCGTAGTTGTTGTGACCCCAATACACTTGGTTGAGATACATCTCCAAAATTTGGTCTTTAGGGAGAATTTGCTCTAAGCGAATTGCCAGTACAGCTTCAGCTATTTTACGGGTAAATTCTTTTCTACGTGACAAAAAGAGGTTTTTTACTAGCTGCATGGTGACGGTAGAACCACCCTCACGCACTCCACCACCTCGCCAGTTAGAAACTAAAGCGCGTCCCACACCTTTAGGGTTAATACCGTGGTGATAATAAAAATCACTATCTTCGCTTGCTAATACTGCCCGTTTGAGTTCAGGTGAAATTCGATCCAGAGGTACAACTTCGCGGTTAGCTTCCCCGTGAATACTCGATAGGAGTTTACCCTTCACGTCGTAAACGTAAGTAGTTTCAGAGGGGAAAAAGTTGCGTAGCTGTCTGACATCGGGTAGATTACGGAAACTGATTGCTAATCCTACCAGCCCTCCGGCTACAATGGAGCTTGTCAACATGGTTATGGCTAGTAGGGTGCCGCCAGTTACCTGACCAACTCCCTTTAGAAAGTCAAAACCAGATGCAGCCTGACCTCGGTTTTTTTTATCTTCAAAAGTCCTAGACGACACGGCGATTTCACTTCCTCACTTGTAATATTAAGTGTAAATACTCGGTGTTAATTCTGGGCGCGAAGCAAGGCGGTTGATTTTTTGTAATTATATAAGTTTGGCAGATGAACTCTAAACGAAATTAATAGTGACTATAACCAACCTGACTTTAAGCGTGCAAAACATAACTGATAGCCAACTTCTTAGTATGACGCATAATTTTCCCTGGTTACGTCGTGGTACTGTAGAAATTTTCCCACAGGCAACCGATTCTGACAGCGAAAATGACAATCTAGAAAATTTATTATTAAAAGTTAACCGTCCTTTGCGGGTAAAATTGGGCATCGATCCGACTGGCACAGATATTCATATAGGTCATAGCATAGCTGTGCGGAAATTACGAGCTTTCCAGGATGCAGGGCATACTGCTATTTTGATTATCGGTGATTTTACGGCGCAAATTGGTGACCCAACAGGTAAATCGGATGTACGACGGCAGCTGAGTATAGAAGAAGTTCATGAAAATGCCAAAAGTTACTTAGAGCAGTTACGTCCTATTCTAGATTTTGATACCCCCGGTCGTCTAGAAATCCGTTACAACTCGGAGTGGCTTTCGCAATTAGATTTAGGAAAGATTTTAGATTTGCTGTCCACAATGACCGTGGGGCAAATGTTAGAGAAGGAAGGATTTGATTTACGATTCAAAAGTCACAATCCCATTTTTTTGCATGAATTTATGTATCCTTTGATGCAGGGATATGATTCAGTCGCAGTTGAGTCGGATGTCGAGTTGGGTGGCACTGACCAAAAGTTTAACATTGCTGTGGGGCGCGATTTGCAGCGACATTTTGGTCAAAAACCCCAATTTGGTTTACTTTTACCGATTTTACTTGGCACAGACGGCGTGCAAAAAATGTCAAAATCCCTCAATAATTACATTGGCTTATCAGAGCATCCCAACCTGAAGTACCAGAAGTTGCAAGCGATTCCCGACAATTTGTTAAAGGATTATTTTAATTTGTTAACAGATTTACCTTTGGATAGTTTACCAGTAGAAGCGCGGGATAAGCAAAAACTCCTAGCTGGGGAAATTGTTAAGCAATATCACGGTGAAAATGCAGCAAAAGAAGCAAGAATTGCTGCCGAGTCGGCTGGGCAATTGGGCGATATTCCCGAATTTTCCCTCGCTGCGGTACAATTTCCGGCAATGTTGGCAGCTATTCTCAATGCCAGTGGTTTATGCAAAAGTAATGGCGAAGGTCGGCGTAAAATAACTGAAGGTGGGGTGCGTATTGATGGCGATCGCATTACCGATGCCGAAATAACTTTCCAATCTGCCGAAGAGTTACAGGGCAAGGTTCTACAATTTGGGAAAAAGAATTTTATGCGTTTAGTGAGGGAGTAGGGAGTAGGGAATTAATAATTATAGTGCGAACATCTTGTAGTGCGAGCATCTTGCTCGCTTTATATAGTACGCGAGCAAGATGCTCGCATTACATTAATGACATATACACTACTCCCTACTCCCCTAATTCGATGACTAAAGAAAAAATAATTGTACCGTTGGATGTGGCGACGATTGAGGATGCTGTAGCGCTTCTCAATAAAATTCCTGAAGTCACTTTCTGGAAGGTCGGTTTGGAACTGTTTACCACCGCAGGCCCGCAAATTCTCGAAATTCTCAAAAATCGCCAAAAACGAATTTTCCTCGACCTGAAATTTCATGACATCCCCAACACCGTCGCAGGTGCATGTCGTGCGGCAGCCCGTTACGGTGTTGATTTACTGACAATTCACTCCACCAATGGACGCGATGCCCTCAAAGCTGCCTCCGAAGCTGTCCAAGTTGGGGCTAGCCAAGCGGGTGTCGAACCACCTAGATTAATTGCTATTACCCTGCTAACAAGCATTGACTCGCGTCAATTAGCTTTTGACCTGCAAATACCCCTCGAACTGCCCGAATACACTTTAGAAATGGCACTCATGGCAAAAGCAGCAGGTTTAGACGGTGCAGTATGTTCGCCTCAAGAAGTGGCACAAATACGCACCTCCTGCGGGGATGATTTTTTGATAGTATGTCCTGGCATACGTCCCGATTGGGCAGATAAAGGCGACCAAAAACGCACTTTGACCCCTGCCAAAGCAATCCAAGCCGGAGCTAATTTCCTCGTTATCGGTCGTCCCATCACCGCTGCCGAAGAACCTGCGCTAGCCTGGAAGAGGATTTGTGATGAGGTAGCAAGTGTGACATGAAGCCAACAGTCAAGAATCGGAATTATGGCTTGCGGCTTGTAGTTTGTGGCTTTTGGCTTTCGCTATCAAATTTATATAGTGTTCCTGCTTTCTCCCAAAACCAACCCGTGCCAAGCGTTGGTAATCAGGATGCACCTAATCCGCTTCTTAAAAAGCAAAGCATTCCTACTCCCGTGCGGGCAAATAAATATTTTTGCTCGGAACAGAACAATGAATTAAATATAACTTATCTGTTGCGGGATTTACCTAGCTATTCCAATCGTGCCAGCCAACGCGCTCGTCGCCTCAGTCGCAAAGGCGATACATTTAGTTATATGGTTGCGGCAGGTAGACCGGAGTTTGTACCTTTACCTTTAAGTCCTAATCTTGC
>JANNFJ010000231.1:0-1789 GCA_031379725.1 Calothrix sp. OTE_75_metabat_31 | reverse complement strand
GTTGGTTAACCCGCCCCTACCGGTATCTCGTTTCATTGAAATTGCTTCATAAATTGGCGGTCTATCCAATCTTTCCAAAACCATAATAATCGACTTGGTGGTAATGTTAATGCGCCACGACTGGCAATCGCACTTTGATTTCCGATGCCAATCAAACTTAGATAGTGTTTTTGGGGTATATAATCATGCAACGCTTCACCTAGTGCAAATCGTCGCAAATTACTAAATAAAGGTTTACCTTGACGGACTGCAAATACTCCAGCTTTGGGACGGGGATGATTGACCATTGTGGCAATGTCACCAGTGGCAAATACATGTGGATGCGATACTGATTGTAATGTATCGTTAACCAATATAAAGCCTTTTTCGTCTGTTGCTAATCTGGTTGTTTTCAACCACTGCGGTGCAGCAGCTTGCGTCACCCAAAAAACGCGGCCGGATTCTACCCTTAACCCCGATTCGCAAACTATTTCTGCTTTTTCAACTTTACAAACTGTTTCCCCTAAATGTAACTTAATACCTCGTTGCAATAAAACCTGTTTCATCAATTTCCTTGCTGAAACATGATGACTGGGCATTAATTCCATATCTTTATGAAACAAATGTATTTCTAATTTTTTCCCTTCCAACCTTGCTTGCATTGCCAAAGCTAATTCGACACCACCTGCACCACCACCAACGACTGCAATGTTTATAGGTTGATTGTAATGGTTTTCCAGACATAATTTATTCCATTCATGTAACAACTTAGTCCAGGGTTTAGCAGGAATTGCGTATTTATCTGCACCGGGTATGTTTATTGTTTCGGGGGTGCTGCCAATATCAATCGATAAAATATCAAAATCTATCGGTGGATGGTTGGCACAAATGACTTGATTGTTTTCTAAATCTAAATTGATTACTCGGTCGATATAAAAATCGGCTTTGGCAATATTAGCTAAATGCTCTAAATTTATATGACATTCTTGATGAGTATAAAATCCGGCTATATGTCCGGGTAACATTCCCGAATAGGGAGTATCAATATTTTCGCTGATTAATATTAAATTGACATGTGGTAACGGGTTTAATGCGAATATTTGGACTGCGATCGCATGACTATGACCCCCACCAACTAAGACCAAATTTTTTACCATCAGTTGCCAATGATTTTGGACTATTAACATCTAAATAATATCCGCGATTCTTTAAAAATCGGATACTTTAATCTTACAATTGACTTATTCAATTTTTTCTTTTATTAAAAAACATCTAGAAATCCAGCTTAATTTTTTGCCATAGCTGATAACTCCTAATCCTCTTCCTCTGTGCCGCGCCAGGTGCTACAACGGGGGGAACCCCCGCAACGCACTGGCTTCTCCGTGCCTCTGTGGTTATTTCCTCCATATTTTGTTTCCAAAATCAAACAAGACGGCTATGTACTGAACAATATGAATATTATATATTCAACTTAACTAGCCAGAAACAGGAATATTTTTCAAAAATTCAACAAAATCTTATATGATTTCCATGTATATATTTTTTTCGCATTTACGGACGCATTTTAGAGATGATTAATGGTAATAATTAATGCTGACTGGGTAACTTAATTCATCTACACAAACATCACTCATAGGAAAATTGGTGACCGATAAATAATCCAGACGAATGTCAACTACCTACACTGCCCTCCGGGACAGATGTAGGCTTGCAAAATACTTAGTTTACTAAGTTCACGGTATGCAACGAAGAGTTGGTTAGGGCATAGAGATTTGGTAAGGCTAAACGTACAAATATTTCCCTAGTTTGT
>JANNFJ010001159.1:0-5276 GCA_031379725.1 Calothrix sp. OTE_75_metabat_31 | reverse complement strand
GTATCGTGCCCCTACAATACCGACCGGATAACGAAAAATCGTTCAATGAGGGGCGACACCCCTGATTCGCCACTGGCATCCTTAAAGAGGGGATCTAGACCTCAAGGGAAGGGTCAAAATCAACACTCTTTTCTCAACACTGATTAACCAACTCGAATATTTCTTTGGCAGCGCGATCGCACACTCCCAATTCTCCCAAACTAGCTTGCATTTCCCGATAATCTGCCGTGAGTTGCTGCTTGCGTTCAGGGTTGAGGAGCAATTCCATCGCTGCTGAAGTTAAATTTGCTGGAGTTGCTCGGTCTTGGATAAACTCTGGGACAATTTCTTTCATTGCCACCAGGTTAACCGGAGAAGCATAGGCGAAAGTCACTTTTAATACTTTCATTGCCACCCAGTAAGTAAAAGGGCTGAGACGATACAGCACGACTTGGGGAACATTTAAAAGTCCCAATTCTAAATTGACCGTGCCGCATTTGGTAATTGCCAAGTCGGCAGCGGCTAAAACTTCTTTTTGCTGACCGGATACTACTGTTGCCCGCAAACCGTATTTTTGGATGGCTTTTTCAATCTTGTCTCTGTAAGTTTCCAGAGATAGGGGAATCCAAAAATGTGCTTGGGGTAACTTTTCTTGCAGCGCTTGGGCAGTTTCAAACATCACTGGCAAGAGATATTTTAACTCTTGCGGGCGTGAAGCCGGAAGCAAAGCGATACTAATGGCATCGTCGGCAATTTCTAACTGTTTGCGTGCTGCTTCGCGGCTAGGAAATTCCTGCATCCGGTCTACAAGTGGATGCCCGACCCAGGTAACATTTGCTTCTCGCGCTTGGAAATATTTAGCTTCGGCGGGGAAGATTGCTAAGAGCTTGTCGCAAACATTGATAATGTTATCGGTATCGCGGGCAGTTAGGTTAGATACCCAAACTTGGGGGGTAATGTAGTAAACAATGGGCACATTCGGCAAATGACGGCGCAGGTAATTACCAATTGCTAAATTGGGCCCCATATAGTCGATGAGTACAACTATATCGGGGGGATTTTGTTTGAGGTAGGCGATCGCTTGACGTTGAATTTTTAAAGTCGGCAAAATATAAGGAATTGCTTCTAATAGACCAAACGAAGCAATTCCCATTGTATTGCCGACCAAATTTGCACCACAAGCAGCCATTTTATCGCCACCCAGGGCAGTAATATCTAATTCGAGTCCCCCAACTTGCGCTTGACCCTGGAGGGCTGCGATTAGTAAAGAGCCTTGTAAGTCTCCCGAAACTTCACCAGTACTTATAAATATTCGCATCTTTAATAAAAGTTAGGAGTTGTAGAGACGCGTACCGCTAAGGCGGAACCCGCAGGGTAATTTCGCGTCTGTACAGAGTTACGAGTTAAAGAGTGATGTTCGTTAGAATAACGGTTTTGAGAATAAGCCAAAAGTTTATGGTTCGCACCAAAATTTTCACTTATAATTCCTGTATAAACGCAAAAAATAACCTGTGCGTTTTGACAACTGTGCCCCTCTTAACCGGTATAGACGCTTTTCCCCTTCACCTAAGTAGGCTAAGGTAGTCTTGCGTCTTTACAACTCTTAACTCCTTAATCATCACTATCAGAAAGAACTTTTTTCCCTTTACCGGGAACCAAACCGCGTCTTCCTGGCATTTGCGAAAGTAACAAGAACCGACGTAAGTGCAGTAAATGCTCGGTATCGCCAAGCATTTCGATTTTGTCTAAAGCATCTTTAAAAGTCAATTCCGAGCGATATAAAATCCGAAAGGCCTTTTTGAGATTTTGTAACTCTTCGCTTGCAAAACCCGAACGCTTAAGTCCAATTAAGTTTATCGTTCGTACTCGCGCCGGATTTCCTTCAATTGTCATATATGGCGGTACATCGCGGTCGATACGTGCCATACCTCCAACCATTGCGTGCCTACCAATATGTACAAATTGGTGTACGCCTAAAACTCCACTGAGTCTTGCACGCGACTCAATGTAAATGTGACCTGCTAGCGCCACAGAATTGGCGATGACAACCGAGTCTTCGATTATACAGTTATGTCCAACATGAACGTAAGCCATTAACAAGTTGCCATGACCAATAATTGTTGACTCACCAGCGCCAGTTGCGCGGTTAATCGTTACATATTCCCGAATCAAGTTATTATCGCCAATCTTCACCCAGGAGGGTTCGCCAGCATATTTTAAGTCTTGTGGTTCGGTACCAATTACCGCACCAGGAAAAATTTGATTTCGCGCCCCGATTTCGGTTAACCCGTCTAGCACCACGTGGGCACCAATAACGGTTTCGGGACCTACTTTCACATGCCCTCCAATCACCGCATATGCACCAATTTGCACTGTCGGGTGGAGTTCCGCGTTAGGATGTATTACAGCAGTTGGGTGAATAAGCGTCTTCAAGGGTGCATCTCCAGAACAGTAAGCGTGCTGATTTTAAAGTTATCCGTAGCCGAAAGTGTCGGTTGAGCAACGAGCGCGTGTGAGGGCATTGAAATAAAGAAATTTACAGTTTTTACAATATTAGTTGTAATGAACCAGTTTTACTGGTATCCTTTTTCTGGATTTGGTAAGGGCACGTAACGGCCGCACCCTTACTAATTAAAGAAAAATCAGGTTATAAGGGAAAACATTAATTCGCCTTCACAAGCGAGTTGTCCGTCAACTTCGGTACGAGCCTGCATCTTACCGAAACGACGTTGTTTTATCCACAACAGTTCCACTGTCATTATTAGCTGGTCGCCAGGTATGACTTGACGACGGAAGCGTACCTTATCGATACCAGCAAACAAAAATAAACCACCTTCCATTGATGGTACTTGTGTCATAACAACACCCCCCACTTGTGCCATTGCTTCCACTATTAATACTCCTGGCATAATGGGGTGACCGGGAAAATGTCCTTGAAAGTGGGGTTCGTTTACACTGACATTTTTAATGCCAACTGCACTTTTCCCCGGAACATAATCGATAATCCGGTCTACCAGCGCAAACGGGTAACGGTGGGGTAACAGTTTTTGAATTTCGTCAATGTTAAAAACTGTTTTGGTTTCAGACGGTTGTGTAGATGCATCGGTTGACCCTGGTGCAGGTGCATCAGTGGTTTGAACTTCTGTAACGGCTGTCATTGGCACTCTGTAATGAATGGAATTAGTCCGGGTTGGGGATGTCGGGTAAAGGGTAAGCGTAAGAAACTATGGATTTCTTTTACTTCCTACTCAATAACGGGCGCAAGGCCTTGCGCCCCTACACCCTACTCCCTAGCTCTAGAATTTTCTGAGCCAGTTGAATATGTAAATTATGACTGGCTTTGTAAGCCAAGAAGTGAGCTAGAGGAATATTTCCTAGTAAGCTCAAATCTCCTACTAAATCCAAAATTTTATGACGAACTGGCTCATTTGCATACCTTAAAGGTGGATTTACCCACCCATCAGCCCCGCAAACAAGTGCATTGGACAAGTTGCCACCCTTAATTAATCCTGCCAACTGTAAGTATTCAATTTGGTGCAACAGCCCAAAAGTACGAGCAGGTGCAATTTCTGCAAGAAAGCTATTCACAGTCGCAATAGAATCTGTGATTTTTGCCCAACTGTACCATTGATTCCCAATAGCAGGCAAGTCGAAATCAATACCATAAGTGAATCGAGTATCTGGTGCAGGCATGGCACAAACAAAAGCATCTCCATCACGCACCCAAATTGGTTCTATTAGGTTAAAAGGTTCATTGGCTGGTGTCGATTGAGCAATTAAGCCCACTTGGGCGATGCTTTGGGCCCATATTATCGCCGAACCATCCAGAAGTGGCACTTCGCAACCGTCGATTTCAATCCGGGCATTATCTACACCCATACCAGCTAAAGCTGCCAGTAAGTGTTCGACCGTGCGAATATAGACTTCACCTTTGCCTAATTGAGTCGAGAGGAGGGTGTGGTTTACGGCTGCCACTTGGGCGGGAATAATTGGTACGTTTGGTAAATCTACTCGCACAAAATAGCGCCCGCTTCCTGGTGGTGATGGCAGAACACGAACCCGAGTAGTTACACCAGTATGTAGACCCACGCCGGTATGAATTATTTCTGCTGCTAAGGTATGTTGTTGCATAAGTCTAGAGTCAAATCGCTTATCGATTGTCAAAAGCCTTAGTCATTAAATGCGAGTGCCTATCGCGCTTATTTTTGACTTTGAATCTTTGACTAAAAAGCGGCTTATCAAAAAATTATTAAGTAAATACAATTATTTGGCAAGTCAAATAAGGAACAGATGAGGGAGTAGGGAATTAAGAGTTAGGAGTTAGGAGTTAGGAGTTAGGAGTTAGGAGTTAGGAGTTATAAATTTACTCTTTTTTCTTTCCCCCCTGTCTCCCCTGTCTCCCCTGTCCCCCCTTGCCTCCCCTGTCTCCCCTGTCTCCCTACTTCCCTAACTAAAACCTTTCACCAATACCGAAGTTAATCCGACTCTCACCGTCATCAGCAAGACCGTAGTCGATGCGGATGGGGCCGAGGGGAGATTGAACGCGCACGCCGAGTCCGTAGCCGTAGCCAGTACCATTTTTATTGAGGACTTCGGCAGGACGGGTTGTAGTACCTAAATCGCTACCTAAATCAAAGAATAGTGCGCCACTGACGACGGAAAAGACGGGGAAGCGGTATTCGACGGACGCTTGTACGTAGCTGCGTCCACTACTTAGGGCACCTTCTTCATAGCCGCGAACAGAGTTACTACCACCAAGGGAAAAGGCTTCGTAGGGAGGTAAATCGCCCACAATTGTTCCAGCTTGGATGTTGAATGCCAGTGCTTGGGCCCCCTTGCTAAAATTGGTAAATTTAACGGGAATGTATTGACTGTAGCTACCACGCAATCGAGTTAAGAAAATACTTCCCAATCCAATTGGTACTGATTGGTCTACGCCGAAACGAAGTAGGGAACCACTGGTTGGTTGGAGAGGGTTATTGCGGCGATCGCGTGATGCACCAACCTGTAAGAAGAATAAATCATCACTTCCACCACCAGATGCAGTCAGTGGAACTTCGGTGTTCGGGTCTAGATTCACTCGTCCAACTTTTCGGATCTCACGATCGGCATCAAGGGACGATACCCGCTGGTATTGAAACCCTGCCGAAGCTATCCATTCAGAAGCTTTGAACGGGTTTTTTGAAAGGGGACGTGTGAAAGTAACACCGCCACCCGTGCGTGTAATCCGAGGACGGCTGTTATTATCCTCAAGATTAAGGGGGTCGCTGGGGTTAAATGTCTCAATATTTTCGTCT